>NZ_JBEOWS010000032.1:0-46038 GCF_040296125.1 Streptomyces sp. NPDC002265
CGGCGGCGCGCCCCCATTTCTCTTTTCCCCCCCCCCCCCCCCCCCCCCCCCCCCCCCCCCCCCGACCCGGCGGCACCGTACGTCGAGTTGTCACCCGCTTCCGGCCAAGTGGTGCCCGGGGGCACCCCGCTGGCCGTGGACGCGCTGTTCCACAACACACTGGACACCGACATCACGGACAGTTTCATCGTCGCCGTCGGGCTCCGACTGGCGCCGCCCGCAACAGCGCTGACGTCCGATCAGGTCACCGTGGAGTGGTACGACTCGGCCGCGTCCGTGTGGCGCGTGGTGGAGCTGACGCCGAGCGAGACCGCGCTCACCGGGTACCTCAGCACGGACGCCGGCCTGCCTTCGGTGGGCTCGCTCCCGGCGGGCGGCACCGCCCGGATCGCCCTGCGTGTCTCGCTGGTCGCCGCGGTACCGGCCGGGACCACCCTTCAATTCGTCGCCCAGGGACTCATCCAGCCCCTCCCGGAGATCGATCCGGTGCTCCTGATGGACGGCAAGGCGTCCTATTCCGTCGTCGCGAAGACGACGCCCAGCAACTCGGCGAGCACCACACCGAGCGGGTCGGCGACACCGAGCGGCAGCGCATCCGCCTCCGCCACCCCGTCCGCCTCTTCCTCCGCCACCACGTCCGCGTCCGCGGTACCCACGTTCTCCGACGCGCCCGCCCCCTCGCCGTTGTCCGGAGGTACGCAGGGCGACCAGCTCGCCGACACCGGCACGCCCGGCCTGACCGCCGTGACCGGCATGGCCGCGCTCGTGTGCGCGGCCGGCACCGCCCTCGCGCTGACCCTGCGCCTGCGCCGCGACCGACGAGGCTGACGGGGCTGACCTGCGCGGCCCGGGGCCGTCCGACGCCTGGGCGCCGGCCGGTCACTCCGGCGACGGGTCATGGGCCATGGGACACGGCCCGTCGCGCACTCCGCATGACAGGGCGCCCAAGCGCCCTGAAGGTCCGTCCCTACGGGAGAAACTCATGCGCCACCGCACCGGGCAGGACGTCCTGCGCGACGTGACACGTCGCCTGGCCCCGGCCGAACTGACGAAACTGGACGAGACCTGCCGGGCCTACGCCGCCCGGCCCTACCCTCCGCAGCCGATGCACCGGCCCGCCACCGATCCACTGGGCGCCGGTATCGAGACGACCGTCCTGCTGCCGATCCTCGTCTCGGTCGTGGCGCAGGTCCTAGCCGACCTCGCCTCGGGGAGTATCCGGGCCCACGGCAGCCGACTGGCCCGACTCTGGCCATGGCGCCGCTCAAGCCACGCCGCGGCCGAGGAGCGACGCGAGGCGCTGCACAACTCCGTGCCCGAACTCGTCGGCGTGACACGGCAGGAGCTCACGGACTGGGCGCTGGCCCAGGGCCGATCCGCCGGTCTGTCGCACGCCCAGGCCGAGACGTGCGCCCATGTCATCGTCGTAGCCGTGGTCCCACCGGCCGAGGCCCCGGCCGCACAGTCCCCCGACGGACCCGATGACGCCCAGACACCCACGAGCCCACCCGAGTCATGACCACCACGCCGGATGCCGACCCTCCCCCCACCGCCCCTTCACCCGCCTCCTCTCCCGGCGCCGACCCGCGCGCCGTCGCCCGCGCGCTCGTGTCCAGCCCGCTGCCCCTGCCGACCACCACCCGGCTCGCGCTGCTGGTCCTCGTCGCGGGCGCCGGAGCCTCGTTCGGCACCTGGTGGTGGCTGGTGCTGGGGCAGGACAACTGGCCGGCCGCCCAGCTGGCCTGTCTGCCCGCCGCCGGGGCGTCCCCCGACGCAGTGCTCGCCCGGTTCACCGGCTGCGTCGACGACGTCCGGCTGGCCCAGGCCGCGGTGGTCCTGTGCGGGCCGCTCGCCCTGCTGGTCCTCGCCCTGCTCCACCGGGCCGCCCAGGTCCGGCTGGAGCTGTGGTGGCGGAAGGCGAGGCCCGCCGACGTAAACTCCTCGCTCCACGACCGGCTCACCGCGGCCCTGCCCGACCCGGACGGGCCCCGGCCGGCACTGTGGGTGCGCGGGCGGCGCATCGGGATCCAGGCCCGCGCGTCGGGCACCCGGCGCAGGCCGTGGATCGTGGCCGACTCCCACGTCTTCGGCCTCCCCGACCAACAGATCGAGTCGATGTTCCGGCACGAGCTGACCCATCTGCGCCTGCGGGACGTGGGCCGGGTACGGCTGGCCATCGCGGCCTGGTGGGTCCTGCTCACGGCCGTCGTCCTGCCGGTCGGCGTCGCGCTGCTGCTCAAGCCCGCCCTGCTCGGCACCGGGCTGCTGGTGCGGATGGCGGTCGTCCTGCTGACCGTACGGCTCACCCTGTACGCGGTGATGCGCGCGCGGGAGCACGACGCCGATCTCGGCGCCGACGCGGATCCCCGTGCGCCGCAGGGCGCGACCGCCGACCACATCGGCTCCGACCAGCCGCCGGACCTGCGGAGACGGCTGCGGCAGGCCGTGGGGCTCGGCAGCCATCCCACCCCCGCGGCCCGCCTCGACGTGCTCGCCGACCCGGCGCGGTCCTGGGGCGTCTCGCCCTTCGAGTCGCTGGCCACGGGCTTGGCCGCGGGCCTGCTCTTCACCGATCTCGCCCTGCTGGTCGCCGCCCTGATGCCGACGCGGACCCAGCTCGCGTACACGGTGACGGGACTGCTGACCGGCTGGTTGATCGCCGCCGTGGCGACCGTGGCATGGTGGCGGGCCGCCGCGGTGGGCCACCGGGACGCGACCGGCCGGCGCGCGGCCCGGGCAGGGGCGTCGCTCGGCCTCGGCCTGCTCGCCGGGAGCCAGTTGTCCGGGCGGGCGGCCGGTGACTGGGTGCGCGACACCAGGACCGCCGACGGACTGGCCACCGAGCTCTCCCTGGCCGGCGTTCCGGCGGCGCAGGTGGTGGCGCTCGCGGCGGCCCTGGTGATCGGCGGCGTGCTGTTCGCGCTGTGGACCACGAGCCTCGCCCGCGCCGCGCAGGCCGCGGTGAGCGGGCCGCGCTCGGCCGCCCTGTGCACGGCGGTCCTGGTGCTGTCCGGGCTCCTGCTCGCCGTACCGCTGGGCAGTTGGTTCCTGTTCGCCCGGCTGACCGCGGCCCGTGCCGAGGCGGACATCCGCTGGAGCGTGGTCGACTCTCCCTGGTGGGTGACGGGCGTCGCGGTGAGCGTCGTCGGCGCGCTGATCCCCCTCGTCCGGCCGGTCCTGCGCCCGGGCGGCCGGACGCGGGCCACCGGGACAGCCGCGGCCCCCGGGCAGCACCGCGAGGCAGCCTCCGCCGTACGCCGGTCGCGTCCCGTTCCGGTGCTCGCTCTCGTGCTCTCGGGCGTGCTCGTCCTGGCGGGGGCCGGGTGGGCGGCGTTCGGCGGCCGGTTCGCCCAGCCGTCGGCAGCGCAGTCGTCCGTGCCGCGGAGCACATCGGGGGCCACGCCCTCGGCGTCCGCGCCGGGCACCGGACCCTCGGTGGCGCCCACCACGGCCACCGGCTCACCGGACGCCTCCGGTGACCCGACCGTGCCCTTGGACCAACTCCCCGTTCTCCCGCCCAAGGCGGAGCAGACGAAGCAGTTCCGCTCGAACCCCGCCAATGTGTGCTTCGTGCTGAACACCGGCGGAACCGGCATCTGGACCGACCCGGAGAACCGACGCGAAACGGCAGAGCTGCTGGGCGGCCTCGACGACACCGTGCTGCGGGCCGCGTCCGCCGTCCTGCTGCGCGATCCGACCGGCCCCGTGGACAACGAGGCCGTGATCGCCTCGTACCTCCGCTGCGACCTCTACTACCGCTACCACCGCTGACCCACGGCCCGGGCGGCCGCTCCGCCCGGCCTCGACCCACCTGCCCCAGCTGCCCGGCCTGCCCAGGAGGCACGTGTGAACCGGACGCCCGCTTCGAGGTTCCCTGTCGGCCGACGCCGGTACGCCGCCGCCGTACCGTTCGTGGTGACGGTGCTGGCCACCGCTCTGACCGCGTGCGGCGGCACGTCCGACGGGTCGGGCCCGGTCGTACCGTCCCGACCCATCGCGTCCGCACCCTCCGACACCGGCGCCTCTCCCACCGCTCCGGGTTCAGCCTCCGGGACGCCCGGAACCTCGGCCCCCGCCTCCGCCTCCGCTTCTGCGGCATCGCACACTCCCGGCGGGTCGGGGAACGGATCGGGAGGCACCGGCGGAACCAGCGGATCCGGCGGCACGAACGGGTCCGGTGGCTCCGGCGGCTCGGGCGGTTCCAGCACGTCCGGCGGATCCGGCGGGTCGGGCCGTCCACCCACCAGAACCGCGACCCCCAAGCCCCCGTCGCCCCCTCCCCTGTCGACGGCCCTTCTGACGACCGCGCAACTGCCGTCCGGCTACGTGAAGACAGTGCTCCAGAACGACCCGCCCACCCGCTCCGACCACGTCGGCTGTCTCAACACGCTCAACGCCCTGGAGTCCTACCGCACCACCCGCGCGGGCACCGCCGAGGCCAGGGTCACCTTCGCCCAGAGCCAGAGCGGTCCCTTCCTCCAGGAAGTACTGCGCCGCTCGCCCGGCCGGGGCGCGCGCGACGAGCTGGAGCACGCGGCGAACGCGCTGTCCGGGTGCGCCACGTTCAGCATCGGCTGGAGCGACGGGATGACCGGCACGGAACATGTGTCGGTGCTCGGCCCGGCGGGGATCGGCGACGTGTCGTGGCATGCCACGATCACCGTGACCACCGACACGTTCACCGTGCAGGAGAACCTGGTCCTGGTGGTCGTCGGTACGACCCTGGTGATCCTCAGCGAGGCCGCCAGCCCCACGGCCCCCGCCCGCTCCCGCACCCTGTCCCTGGCCCGCACCGCGGCAGCCCGCCTGCGCTGAGGCCTGGTGGGTCACCCGACACCACACCCCGCCAGGCGTTCGAGAGGTCGCCGAAACGACCCACCGGAGAATCCGGCGGACCGTCACGAAAGAGCGAGACTAGGACTTACTGTCACTCCGCTTGGATATCCACAATTTGATCGTCTTCCCCATCCTCCACAGCAAGGTGACGGTGAAGAGAGCGAAGACGGACAGGCGGAACGCTTCGTCAGCGAATATCTGGCTGGGGTGATCCAGCAGCTTCACCCCGATGACCAGCCAATGCCAGACGTGGGCGACTCGCCCCATCAGTCGAGCATCGAAGCGGTGACTGTCCATTTGGGCATGGCGGCAACCTTCCGCGAGAAGGGAGCCCGGCCATCGCGCGGATGACCGGGCCCGTGGGAGACGGACGAGGGGGCTGGAGCGCTACTTCAGGTAGACCAGTGCGTCGGTGGTGATGGTCGGGCGTCCGGTGGTGGCGACGACGACGATCTTGATGGTGTGGGCGGCACTGGCGGGCCAGGTCTTGGTCCACGCCACGTCGCGGTACTTGGTGGTGCTGGAGGCCAGGTCGACGGTGGCGGTCTTGACGCCGTCGACGTAGACGTACGCCTGGCCGGACGTGCCGGCGCGGGAGACCACCCAGGCGGCCGAGCGGCCGGTGAACGTCCAGCTGATCGAGGCGTTCTTGGCGCTGGAGGTGTAGGACTTGCCGCCCAGGTAGCTGGTGGAGGACTTGGCGGTCCAGGTGCCGGTCCGGGTGGTCGAGGTCTCCTGGAGGATGACCGGGGTGGCCGAGGTGGTCGCGGTGGCGGTGTTGCCGGCCTGGTCGTAGCCGGTCATCGACCAGGTGGTGGCGGTGCCGGAGTTCGAGGTCAGTGCGGCGGTGTAGGTGGTGGGGCCGTAGGTGTGCGCGGACGGGCTCGTCAGGCGCACCTCCTTCAACGCCGCGACGTCGGTGGCCTTCCAGCCCAGCGTGACGGGGACGGCGGTGGTGTTGACGGTGCCGGTGGTCAGCGTCACCGAGGGCTTGGTGGTGAAGGCGGGTGCGGTGGTGTCGGCGACGACGGTGGCGTTGGGGGTCACCGCGGTGCGGCCCGAGATGTGTACGGCGCGTACGGCGACGGTGTGGGTGCCCGCGGTCAGGGTCAGCGGGGCGGAGGTGGCGGTGGGGCCGGGGGTGGCTGCGACCTTGCCGTCGACGATCACCTCGTACCGCTTGACGAGGGACGCCGGCGAGGTGATGGCCCAGTTCACCGTGAGCGGGCCCTTGGTGTAGGCGGTCGTGCCGGAAACCGCGGCCTGGCCGAAGGTCTTGAGGGCGAGTCCGGTGACGGGGCCGCCGGCGAGGGTGCGGATGCCGGGCAGCGAGGCGTAGAGCTTGTCGCCGGGGCACTCGGTGGCGTAGCCGTCGCGGTGGCCGGAGATCCGGTAGAAGCCGACCGTCTGGCCGAGCTTGAACTTGCCGTTGTCCAGACCTGCCGTCAGATCGACCTTGCCGGCGGGGTCGTGGCCGTACTGGCCGAGCTTCCACGCGGCCAGGCGCGCCACGGCGGTCTTGGCGGCGGCGGACGCGTCGATGGAGGAGTACTCACCCAGGACCGCGATGCCGGCGGTGTTGGTGTTGAAGCCCGGGTTGTGGGCGCCGATCACCGGCCGGTCCACGCCTCCCTTGCGGCCCTCGAAGATGGTGCCGCACTTGTCGACGAGGAAGTTGTACGCGATGTCCTTCCATCCGTTGGACTTGATGTGGTAGGTGCGGATGGCGCGGACCAGCGCGGCGGAGTCGGCACAGGTGTAGGTGTTGGCGTCCACGGTGTGGTGGACGAAGACCGCCTTGATCTCGGTGCCGTACTCGGGTGCCTCGTTGTTCATCGACTCGTCGGCGCCCCACTGGGCGCGGGTGACGATCGGCGGCTGGGGCGCGTTCGACGCCGGCGCGGGCGGCAGGGTGGAGGTGGGCGAACTGCTCACCGACGCGGACGGCGAGGCGCTGGCCGAGGTCGGCGCCGGGTTGCTGGGGGACGGCACGCTGGGCGACGGGGTCGACTCGTCCACCGGGGCGTCGGTGCTCGTGGCGGTGTCCGTCGGCTCGCTGCTCGGGTCGCCGGGTATGTCGGTGGGCGCGTCGGTCGCGTACGCGACCGGGTCGGTGCCGACCGCGGCCTGACCCGCACCCGGGTCGACCATCTCCAGCCGCATGCCGGCCGGGAGCGGTGAGCCCTGCCCGTCCACCCGGGCCTGCACCCCGTCGGACGGCCCGACCCAGGCCGGCTCCGTCGCGCCGCGCCGGCTCTCCTCCGCCGGAGCGCCGTGCCCGCCGGTGTCCAGGGTGATCCATGATCCCCACGCGCCGGTACGTGCGCTGCGGGCCCGCACCTGCACGGTGCCCGGCATCTCGGCCGACGGCTTGGTCCAGGACAGGCCGACCAGGCTGAACGCATCGGTGTCCTGCTGGGCGATCTCGGCCCGGTCGCCCTCGGCCGTCACCGCCGCCGTGTGCACCTCGGTGCGGACCGGTCCGCTCACCCGGGTGGCGTCCTTGCCGTCCCGCCCTCCGTCGGTTCCATGCATTCCCTGGAACACAACGACGCCGGTGACCGCTGCCACTACCACGGCCGCGGTCCCCCACACGCGTCTTTTCATGCCTTTTGACGCCCCCTTTACGAATTACGGCATCGCGCATCGAGAGCATTCCTCAACCGATACGTGCCGAAGTAATGGAAGCATGAAAGCTGAACGATCAGCCAATCAAATGGGGTTGGCGACCGTCCCTTATGGGCGACATCTCCGCTTCGCGTAACGAAAATCAGGAAAGTCCCCGCCGAAAACGCCGCTGTCCTGGCCCATTCGTTCGGCAGAGCGCCGGAGTTGCCGCGACCCGCACAACGAGCTCCTTCAGCGTGGCCGCCGAGGACGACTGAACGGCAACCCCGTCGAGGGGCCAGGTCCGCCGGAGGACCACGAAGCGCGCAGGCCCCCAGGGACTGTCACCGTTCACCTTCTACTTCAGAATGTCGCGTGAATTCCCGTCATCGTGCTGCAGCCGGCCTATCGCGTCGACGACCCCTGCAGTCGTCGGCGCTTCGTCACAGGCGCGCAGGTATGCATGGATCGCCCTACGGTTGCGCTGCAACACATCGATACGTCGCTCGATGTTCCCGAGTTGCCGACGGAGCACGTCCAGATCCTTTGGCGCCGGACAGGATTCGACTTCCACCTCGGCCTTCGCGGCTTCTATGCAGGGCATCAGGTCGCGAATCATGTCCGTCGTCAGTCCCGATTCGATGAGTTCACGGATCTGCAATACACGGTCGACGGCCGGCTCGCCATACGTGCGATATCCGTTGGCACTTCGGAACGGGTGCAGGATGCCGACCTCTTCGTAGTAACGGAGGAGCCGGGGCGCGACACCTGTCCTGGCTGCCAGGTCTCCGATCTTCACACCGTGCTCCCCTCATCGTGGGCGCCGTAGCCAGACGGCATCGTTGGCCCAGCCCTCGCCGCGAACGCTACCGAGAGCCTAAACCTTGCCACTAGTGTGAAGGTCAAGGAGTTGCCGGAATGAGTGCCAGTGCACTGTTCCAGACCGGGCCCGGATTAAGTCGATCCGGGTAGAGCCGTAGCATCCGGTCGAAGAACTCGCGCCGGCTCGGTCCGGCCGCCAGCAGGCGCTGCGCGTCGAGCAGGTAGCCACGGGTGTGTTCCAGGATCACCGGGTCGTCGGGGAGATCTCTGTTCTTGTGTCCCGCGACAATCGAGCTCGGCCGCAGCGCAGCCACGACATCAAGCCCGGTGATCCATTTTTCAATGCCACCCCCGGCACCTTCACGCAGGTATTGGTGAACCCCGTTGTACGCGACGTCCCCTGCCACGACAAGGCCCGTCGCGGGCACGTGGAGGACCGTGGTGTCGTCGGTGTCGGTATGGCCGACCTCCACCGCGAGCATTGGATGACCCTCGAGCTCGAACCCCTCGTCGGGAATCACACGATAGACCACAGGGCTGTCGGGAATGAGCCCGGGAAAATCCACGTCCCAGGTCCGCTCTCGACGCTCGCCGACCTGCTGCCGCATCAGCCGAATCGTTCCCGCGGTCGCGTAGGGCACGGCATCCGGAAAGCGCCGCATCAGCAGATCGGTTCCGAACCAGTGGTCGCCGTGACCGTGGGTGGCGTAGACATGGGTCAAGCGCCGCCCTCGCTCCGCGATCCAGTCCCCGAG
Source organism: Streptomyces sp. NPDC002265 (assembly GCF_040296125.1). NCBI lineage: Bacteria > Bacillati > Actinomycetota > Actinomycetes > Kitasatosporales > Streptomycetaceae > Streptomyces > Streptomyces sp. NPDC002265. Next base: position 9,021 of record NZ_JBEOWS010000032.1, read on the forward strand.
CCTGCGAACCTGATCCCGGGTGAACGGCGGGTCGACGAGGACTGCGTCCGCCTCCCCCAGGATCAAGGTGGACGCCAGCGGCGAGGAGACGATCGGGCTTCCGTCGGGCAACCGTACGGCCCCATTACGTCGCGTCCCGTCGAAGACCATGACGTCGTAGCGCAACTCCGTCATGGCGAACCTCCTCGCCCGAGTGGCCACGCGCCGGTCGTACCGTTTTGCGGTCCGACTGCTTTCCAGGAACGAGAAACCTTTCCCCTGACGTTCCCCATGTGCGAGAAATCACTCTAATGCTCGGACCCTGCGAGTGCATTTCATAGGCACCGGATCAAACCAACGGTTCGCGATGCGGCTCGATCGGCAACTCGGCCTCCGGTCGAGTTGCCGATCATGAACACGGCGCCTACGGTCCTTTTACCGGCCACCCGCACACACGAGAGGGTTCGCCTTGCCGAGCGAGAGCCACACCGTGAAGCGCGTGGAAGTTCGTACGGGTATGCCCTACGCCCAATTCGTCACCGCCCTGGAGAAGGCGGCTCCCCCTCTCGACACATGGGCGTTCGAGCTGATCGCCGAATCCGGCGGCACCTGGGACGATGTCCGTGCAGCCATGGAGGAGAACGCCCCCCATCACCTGATCCGGTACTGGCGCCTCAACGGTACTCAGGTGCTGAAACTCGCGGGCGGTACCACCAGGTCCATGGAGTACCTGATCGGGAACCATGTCATCGCCGAGAGCATGTTCCGTCACGACCCACGGGCCCTGCTGTACGCACCCCTGCGGATGATGGTGTGGAGTGACGAGAACGACCGTGCCGTATTCGCCATGCACCGCCCCAGCGACGAGTTCGGGAGTCTGGGCAACGCGGGCGTGACGAAGGTCGGAGAAATGCTGGACCGCTATGTGATCGCGCTCCTTCACGAGTGCGGCGTGTCGGCCGAGCGGGACTTCGCATAGGCGACGGGGGCGCCGCCGAGCCGGCCCGTGCCTCCATGGGGAGAGGCCCGCTCCACCGGCACGGAGTTCAGCCGGGGTACTGGGAACCTGCCGCCGACCACGGCGCCGCGAACGGCCGCATCGGCCAGTTCCTTGATGGACTGTGATCCCACGGGGACGCCGGGCGTCTCCCCGGCCCACTGCTGGATCTCGTGCTTGGCCGGCCCCTGGGGGAACTCTCCCAGGTATGGCGCGCAGTACATCGGCGACCCGGACTCCTGACGCCTCACATCCGCATCCCCGAGGCCGCGGGCGCACATGGTCGAGCTCCAGGCGATGGTGCACGGCTGCACCTCGGCGATCTGGTCCGCCGTCGGCATCCTGATGCTCGCAGCACTGATCGTCTTCGTCTTCGTCAAAGCCGACCGTCAGGGCGGTGCCCCGGTTTCCTCAGGCGACGTCGAGGACTCGCAGGACCGACTCGTGGTGCCGGTCATCACGCACGGACTGTCGCGTCGGCGTCCTCCTGTTCACCGGGCGGACAGAGGCACTCCCATCAGTTCCTCGAGCCGGGAAATCGGGCCGCCACTTCGCCGGGAGCTGAAGTGGCGGCCCCCATCAGGCAGACCTGGTCAGTACGACGGTGACTCACCGACAGCGCGGAACATGCAACAGGTGGGTCATCGCTTCCGGGGGAGTCAGACGCTGAAGCCGCCATCGACGCTCAGCAACGCCCCTGAGATGAACGCGGCGTTGTCGCCGGCGAGGAAGGTGACCGCCTTGGCGATGTCGTCGGTGGTACCGAAGCGTCCGAGTGGCGTACCCGCGATCTGGGCAGCCGCGAACGGACCGGCCGCCGGGTTCATGTCCGTGTCGGTGGCACCGGGACGGACGACATTGACGGTGATGCCCCGCGGGCCGAGATCCCGTGCCCATCCGCGGGCGAGCTGGTCGATCGCCGCCTTCGTCGCCGCGTACTCGGCGACACCGGGAGCGGCGATGCGCTCGGCGACGATGCTTCCCACCAGAATGACCCGCCCGCCATCGGACAGGTAGCGAGCCGCAGCGTGCGTCGTGACGATCGTTCCCGTCACATTGGTGGCGATCATCTGCTGGACGTCGTCGAGGCTGTCCAGCTGGCCCAGCATGCCCATGGCGGCGACTCCGGCGGAGTTCACCAGTACATCGATCCGGCCGCCCAGATACCCGGCGGCGTCCTCGACGGCGGCGGCGGCCTGCCGCGGATCGGCCTGGTCCGCCTGCAGGGCGAAGGCCTTCACCCCCAGAGCCGTCAGCTCGGCCGTGACCTCTTCTGCCTGCTCACGCGACTTGCGGTACGTGATGACGACACTGGCTCCCTCACGGGCAAGTCCACGGGCGATCTCGGCACCGATACCCCGCGACCCTCCGGTGACGAGCGCGGTCTTTCCTTCCAGGGACTTGGACATGGCGATATCTCCAAAGGTTCTTCAATGGTTCGAACTCGATGGAGGCTAGACATTCTCATTAGTGTCAATGTCAATCACCGCCCAACTGCTTGACCTTCCCATCAGTCGCCTGCTGGTCCCGCGCGATGCCGGCGGGAACGGCAGGCGAGGGGACTACGCCGTGACCGGTCGCGGTGCCGCGAACGCGGCGAAGGCTTCGTCGACAAGAGTGCCGAGAGGCGTGCGGGCTTCGGCGTCGACCCAGTACGCCAGCGCGATGTTCCGGCATGCCGTGGCGGCCGCCACACGCACGTCAAGGGCCGGAGAGGACCCCTCCGTCCGGGAGGCGCGCGAGGCAAGGATCTCCACCAGAGCAGGACGCCACATGGCCTGAGCGCCAGAGCTGACACCGAGCAGTCACCGGGCCGCCACATCCCTCTGTACGCCCATCCCTCCGCGCGAACGGGAGCGCGTGAGCGAACCCTCACCGAGACCGCATCCCGAAGTGCGCTATAGGGTGAAAACCGGCAAATGACTGGATGGCCGTTCGGTGTGGCCTCGGGACAGCGGCCGCCCTGGAGGTGTGTGCCGTGCCCGGTGACGGATCATTCATGCTGGTCGCGCAGGACGGACGGGTGATCGGGTGGTCCGTCTCGGCCGAGGAGATCTTCGGGTGGTCCGCGCAGGAGGCCGTCGGAAAACACATCGGTGAGCTGGTGGCGAGCACGATCGACGGCGAGGGCGGGTGGACCTCCGCCATCGTGGAGGCACTCTCGGCATGCTCGCCGATGATCTTCCATGTGCTGGATGCCGAGCTGCGGATCGTCCCGGTCGGCGAAGTCTCCGCGCAGAAGCCGGCGTGCCCGGTCTCTGCGGTCGGTGGAGCGTTCCCCGAGGTGTACGGACTTGCCGCACCCGCTGCGGAGGAGCAGACCGCGCGGGGCGTTCTCAGGACCGGCAAGCCGGTGCTGGACCGCGTCGTGCGGGCGCGCGTACCCGGTGATCCTCGGACCAGGCACTACTCCTTTTCGTACATCCGGGTGGAGAACCTGCACCACGACGCGGCGGGACTCGTCGTCATCGCTCTCGACGTCACCGACCGGGTACGGGCTGTGCAACGCCTGGCCGTCCTGGAAGCGGTACGCGACAGTGTCGGCGGACAGCTCGACGTCATCGCCGTCTGCAGGGCCCTGACCGACGCGGTCGTGCCGGGATTCTGCGGCGTCGCGGTGGTGGAGGTGATCGACGGGGTCGTACGGGGCGAGGATCCGCCGCCGGCACCGGTCCACGGAGCCGTGCAGCTGCTGCGCGCCGCGTTCCGCGGAGTGATCTCGGCCCATCCCGTGGGCGAGGTGAGCCGGCTTCCCGAGGCCACGCCGTTCTCACGGGTGCTGACCGACCTGCGTCCGAGGCTCGTCCGCCTGACGCCCGATGCCCTCTGGCTGTCGGCCGACCCGGCTCGGGCGGCCTCGATCGCGCAGTCGGACGCCAATTCCTTGATCGTCGCTCCGCTCGCGCTGCGCGGCCAGGCCATGGGAGTCGTCAGCTTCTACCGTCGAGGGAGCGAGGAGCCCTTCGAGGAAGGGGACCTCGACCTGACCGCCGATGTGTGCGCCCACGCCGCGCTGTCCATCGACAACGCCCGCCGGTACACACGTGAACGCACGATAGCCGCCACGCTGAAACGGCGGCTGCTGCCACAACGGCCCGCCGCCACCCCGGAGGTCGACTTCGCACACCTGCGGCTGCCCGGACCGGGCGCGGGCGGCGCCTGGTTCGACGTCATAGAGCTCTCCGGCGCCCGGACCGCCCTGGTCCTGGGAGACGTCGCCGGCCGGGGCATCGCCACCGCCACGACCATGGGACAGCTGCGGACCGTCATCCACTCCCTGGCCGCCCTCGACCTGGAACCGGACGAGCTGATGGCCCGGCTCAGCGACACCGCCGCCCGCCTGGCGAGCGAACGCGCGGCGCTCCCGGCCGGGGACAGCCTCCAGGCACAGCCGCTCACCGCGGGATGCCTGATCGCGGTGTACGACGCGGTCGACAGGCACTGCACGATCGTGCGCGCGGGCCTGTCGGACCCCTACGTGGTCCATCCCGACGGCAGAGCGGCCGTGGTGCCCGTGCCGGAAGGGCCGGTCCTCGCCGGCCCCGGCCACGCACCCTTCCCCGCCACCACCGTCGAACTCCCCGCGGGCAGCACCCTCGCGTTCAGCAACGAGGACCTGCTGATGCCGACCGGCAAGGTGGTGCCACTGCTCGCGAAAGGAGCCGAGGACTCCTTGGACGACCTGTGCGACACCGTCGCGTACGCGCTGCGGGACCGCGACGAGTCGGAGAAGCTCCTGCTGCTGGCCCGCGTCAAGGCATTCCCCGCCGACCGGGTCATGATCATCACACTGCCCACCAGGAACGAGGCCGCCCCGCTCGCGAGGTCCGCGACCCGACACCAGCTCGCCACCTGGAACGTCGAAGAGGAGGAGGCCTTCACCGCCGAGCTCGTCGTCAGCGAACTGGTGGGCAACGCGGTCCGCTACGGCGCCTCACCGCTCCAGTTGCGTCTCGTCCTGGACCGGCACCTGACCTGCGAGGTCTACGACGGCGCGCAGTGCGCTCCGCACCTCAAGCACGCACGCACCGTCGACGAGGACGGACGCGGATTGTTCATCATCGCCAGCCTCGCCGACAACTGGGGCACCCGTTACGGCCCCGACGGAAAGACGGTCTGGGCTCAGCTGTCCGCGGGCCTGCCGTCCTGAACGGTGCAGAGCTTCAAGCGTCCCCGGGTGAGTCACCCCTGGGGATACGTGCATCGGCTCTGCAGGCGAACGTCGGCCAACTGCGCGGTCACCTCACAACGTTGGTCACCACGGACGAGGCTGATGTGCCGCGCCGCCACCAGTCCGGGCACTTGCAGGGGAACGGCAGCCCGGCGGCCGAGCGGAGGTACTCCACGTGCACGTCGGGAACCGTCGACCTAGCGTCAATGGCATGGCGGAGCGGAACACACGGGGCTGTGCGGACGACGAGGCGGCCCGGAGGACCGCCCGGGGCAAGGAGTTCAGGGACGCCCTGCGACGATCCCGCTTTCTGCCCGCTTCGGTGCTCGTACTCCTCGTCTCCGCGGCCGCCGGCGTCTTCGCCTGGTCCTACATCTACGCATTCGCCAATCCCTATCCGCACAGCGTGCCGGTCGCGGTGGTCGGCACGGCGGAGGCGGACCACGGCGTGTTCCTGGCCGGGATGGACAAAGCGCTGGACATGTCGCTCGTCCCGCACCGCTACGCCACATACGCGCAGGCGAGAAACGCGGTCGAGGAGCAGACCGTCTTCGCGATCTTCGATGAGCGACCGGACCGTGCTGTCGTACTGGACGTGTCATCCGCGTCCGGCGCCTCCGTGGCCGAGGTGCTGACGGCCACGGCACCGGGGGTCAGCAAAGCCATCGGTGTGGATGTCGTGGTGCGCGACATCAACCCGAGCCAGAGAGGCGACCCCAGGGGTCTGGCGATCTTCTACATCACGCTGGCGGCGGTGGTCGTCGGGTTCGTGGGCTCGATCCAGCTCAGTGTGCACGCGAACGCGCTGGGCCCCATCGAACGCATCGGATTCATCTGCGCGTACTCCCTGCTGGGTGCGTTCACCATCGCGGCCGTCGTGGACTGGCTCCTCGGTGCCCTGTCGTTGCCCTTCCTGCAGGTGTGGCTGACGCTCGCGCTGGCGATGTACGTCGCGAGCACCCTGTTCCTCATGTTCCGGGCCCTGATCGGCCGCTGGGCGATCCTGCCCACCTGGGCCGTCATCGTGCTGATCGGCAATCCGGCGTCAGGGGGCGCGGTCTCCTGGCCCCTGCTGCCCCCGTTCCTGCGCATCGTCGGCCCCTGGCTGCCGTCGGGCGCCGCGATCGAAGCGATCCACACGGAGGTGTACTTCCCCGGCCACCTCCACAGCCTGCCGTTCCTGGTCCTCGCCGGCTGGGCGGTGGTGGCGACCTTGGTCTTCTGCCTGATCGAGTACCGCAAAGTACGGGCCCACCGATCCCAGCGTCCCACGCGGTCGGCGCCCTCACGCCGTTGACCTGCAACAACCACGTCCCGCACCACGCCTCTCACCAGTCGCTCTCCGACTGGTCTTCCGTGGGACGGAAGCCGTATTGCGTCCCCGTGACGCCCTTCCCGACGATGCCTCCACCACCCAGTGACGGGAGCCGCAGCCATGCCGCACATGACCGCCTTCGCCAGGAACCAGTGGTACGTCGCCGCCTACAGTCACGAGGTGGGGCGCGCGGAGCTGCTCGGGCGGACGGTGCTCGGGGAGCCGCTGGTCCTGTACCGGACGGAGGCGGACGGGACGCCGGTGGCGCTGCACGACCGCTGTGTGCACCGGCGCTTCCCGCTGTCGGAGAGCCGGCTGGACGGCGACCGGATCGTGTGCGGCTACCACGGGTTCACGTACGACACCACGGGCACCTGCGTGTACGTACCGGGACAGCGACGCATCCCGCGCACGGCCCGCGTCGCCTCCTACCCGGTGGCCGAGCTGGACTCGCTGGTGTGGGTGTGGATCGGCGACCCGGCGTCGGCCGACCCGCAGACGATTCCGCGCGCCCGCCATCTCGACTCCCCCGGCTGGACCACGGTCCGCGGCATGGAGCCGATCGACGCCGACTACGGGCTGCTGGTCGACAACCTCCTCGACCTCTCCCACGAGACGTATCTGCACGGCGGCTACATCGGCACGCCCGAGGTCGCCGAGACACCGATCAGCACCGAGGTGGACGAGGGTGCGGGGGTGGTGCGGGTGAGCCGGCACATGGACGACGCCGAGTGCCCGCCGTTCTACGCCCGGTCGACCGGTATCGAGGGCCGGATCACCCGCTGGCAGGACATCGAGTACCACGCGCCGTGTCTGTATCTGCTGCGCAGCCGGATCGCCCCGGCCGGAGTGCTGCCCGAGGCGGACGGCAGCGATCCGGGCGGCTTCCACACCGAGATCACGTACGCGATCACGCCGGCGTCCGACGGCAGGGTGTACGACTTCTGGGCGGTCTCGCGGGACTGGGCGACGGACGACGAGGAGGTCACCGAGTTCCTGCGGAGCAACAACCACACCGTCGTCATGCAGGACGTCGACGCGCTCCGCCTGCTCCAGCGCACGCTCGCCACCGAGCGCACCGGTTACCAGGAGCTGAGCATCAACATCGACGCCGGTGGTCTGGCCGCCCGCCGCATCCTCGCCCGGCTGGTCGAGGAGGGCGACAAGCCGGTGGAACGGACCCGGTGAGCGGACCCGGTGAGCGAACCTGGTGGGCGGACTCTGCCATGACCGCCCACGAAGTCGAACTCGTCGTCGAGAGACGGGAGTTCGCGGCCGACGGCGTACTCGCCCTGACCCTGTGCCACCCCCGGGGCGAACCGCTTCCCGAGTGGGAGCCCGGCGCCCACATCGACCTGCTGCTCGGCCCGGACCTGGAGCGGCAGTACTCGCTGTGCGGCGATCCGGCGGACCGTGGCGCGTGGCGGATCGCGGTGCTGCGGGAGCCGGACGGGCGGGGCGGATCCGCCCATGTGCACGAGCGGTTGAGGCCGGGCGAGCCGGTGCGGGTGCGCGGCCCGCGCAACCACTTCGCCCTGCGGCCGGCCGCCCGGTACCTCTTCGTCGCGGGCGGCATCGGGATCACCCCGATCCTGCCGATGGTGGCGGCCGCCCAGGCCCGGGGCGCGCGGTGGTCCCTGCTGTACGGCGGACGCAGCCGCGACTCCATGGCGTTCGCCCGGGAGTTGGCCGGGTACGGGGATCGGGTCACCGTCGTGCCCGAGGACGAGTGCGGTCTGCTCGAACTCGGCCCGGCGCTCGACGCGCTGGCCGACGGCACCCTGGTCTACTGCTGTGGACCGGGCCCGCTGCTCGACGCCGTCGAGGCGCGGTGTCCGTCCGGTGTCCTGCATGTCGAGCGGTTCCGGCCGGAACCGCGGCGAACGGACCAGGAGGGCGCGTCCGAGGGCGAGTTCGCGTTCGAGGTCGAACTGGCGCTGAGCGGTCGTACGGTGACCGTCGCCCCCGGTGTCTCCGTGCTGGAGGCCGTGCGCGCCGCCGGTGTCGAGGTGCTCTACTCCTGCACCGAGGGAACCTGCGGCACCTGCGAGACGGACGTGCTCGAAGGCACCCCGGAGCACCGGGACTCCGTACTGACGGACCAGGAGCGGGCAACGGGCGCGACCATGATGATCTGTGTCTCGCGCTGTCGGGGCAGACGGCTGGTGCTGGGGCTGTGATCCCGTCCGGCGGGCTCAGCCGGTGACGATCCCGACGAAGAGATTGATGGCGCTGGCGAGAATGCTGGTGCCGAAGACGTACGACAGCAGGCAGTGCCGAAGCGCCATGGCGCGGATCCTGGTGCTCGACACGCTGGTGTCCGAGACCTGGTACGTCATGCCCAGGTTGTAGCTGAAGTAGAAGAAGTCCCGGTACGCCGGTGGCTCGCGGGAGTTGAAGTCGATCCCGCCCGTGGACTGCGGGTAGTAGAGGTAGGCGTACCGGGTCGCGTACATCAGGTGCAGGGCCGACCAGGCGGCGAACACGCCGAGGAGCGCCGTCACGGCGTGCACGGGGTCGGAGTTGCCGAGCAGCAGCACGACGATGCCGATCAGTCCGCACACCGCGGACCCGATCACCGCCAGTTCCTCGGCGACGGGCCGCAGATCCTCGCGCCGGGCGTGCCGGTGCGTGGCGGTGGCGTCCATCGGCCACAGCACGATCCATCCCGTCACCACGAAGAAGGCCTCGGTCGCGGCGATGCCGGCCAGGACGCCCAGCGGTACGTCGGTCGGCAGGGCGACGACGGCACCCACCACGGCCCCGACGAGCCCGGCGCAGGCCAGCCGTGGGATGGCGGAGAGCGGCAGCCACATACGCATAGTTCTGGACATTAACGGACACTCTCGGTTCCGGCGTCCACGACGTCTCGGCGATCCGTCCGCCCGCTCCGGGCGAGCGCGTCCGGCGCGGTCCCGGGCCAGGGCTTGTCCGGCGGATCATGCCGGACAAGCTCTAGCCCGCATGGGCCATCGGGCGCGCGCTCCCCGGCGGCTGACGGCAGGGTGTTGGTGCGGGCCAGAACCGCCCACCAGGGACGACCAGCACCTCAAGGCCGGGAGGATCCATGCGGGAGAAGCCGCTGAGCAAGATCGGCGAAGAGCTGTTGCGCCTGCGCCACGGTTTGTCGCGCACCTCGGAGCACCGCTCGCCGGCCGTCGGTTTCGGTATCGACAGAGAGCTGGCGAGCGGCTTCCTGGACGACAACCTCTCGCCGCAGCAGCAGGTGCAACTGGCCCACGAGGTGGCCGGAATGCTGCCCTTCCACTGGTCGCAGACCAACACGTACGCGTCGGTCATGTCGCAGATCATGAACCATGTCGGCAGTCAGCAGAAGCTGATGCGCTGGCTGGACGGTTTTCCCGGCCTCCCCCGGCTGACGGCCAGGCTGTACGTCGTGATGGGTCTGCTCGACGAGTTCAGCGACAGGCCCGCCGTGGTGACCGCGCTCCGCGAGTTCCGCGAGCAGACGCCGGTCCCGCCGGGCCTCCAGGGCTGTCTGCTGCCGGAGACGGACGACGAGACGCTCGCCGGGCTCGCCTTCCGGATCGAGGAGCATCTCGCCGACCAGGAGATGGACAAGGCCGTGGAGATCGCCCTGGCCACGACCGACTTCCTGCGGCGCGTCGCGCCGCGCGCCACGGAACTCGACCCCTCGGTCGACGACATGGGCGAGCTGATGACACACAGTCAGCAGGACATCCAGGACGCGGCCGCCGAGGCGGGCTCCTGAGGAGCCCGCCTTCGAGCGGCGGCCCGGCACCTTTGGTCAGTCGGCCTTGGCGATGGTGACCTTGACGTGTTTCATCAGCGGCTGGTCGCTCTGGGTGCTGTAGTCGCCGATCGCGCACAGCACGTTCATCTCCGGCATGTAGCCGGCCGCGCAGCCGCGCGGGATGTCGTACGGAATGGCGAGGTATCCGTCGAGGTGCCGGTGGCTGCCGTCCTTGGCGGTGCTGGTGATGTCGACTGGGTCGAACTCGTGGACACCGCGCTCGCGCATGTCGTCCTCGTTCATGAAGACGAGTGTGCGGAGCCCCTTGACGCCCCGGTAGCGGTCGTCGTCGGAGTAGATGGTCGTGTTCCACTGGTCGTGGGAACGCATGGTCCCCAGCGCCAGGGTGCCCGGGGCCGGTACGACGTCGGGCAGCGGGGCGGCGGAGAACTCGGCGCGCCCCGAGGGGGTCAGGAAGACCAGTTCGCGGGCGGGCTGCCGGATGCGGAAGCCGAGCGGCAGGCGCACCCTGCGGTTGCAGTCCTCGAAGCCGTCGAGGGCCTGGGCCATCGTGTCGCGGATGCGGTCGTAGTCCTCGACGTACCACTCCCACGGGGTGTCGCTGCCGGGGAGGGCGGCGCGGGCCAGGCCGGCGATGATGGCGGGCTCGGACAGCAGGTGCCGCGAGGCGGGACGCTTCATGCCGAGGGAGAGATGGACCATGCTCATCGAGTCCTCGACCGAGGTGCTCTGGACGCCGCCGCGCTGCTCGTCCTTCTCGGTGCGGCCCAGACAGGGCAGGATGAGCGCCAGGCGGCCGTGGACGAGGTGGCTGCGGTTGAGCTTGGTGCTCACCTGGACGGTCAGTTCGCACTTGCGCAGGGCTTCGTAGGTGTACGGGGTGTCGGGCGCGGCGAGGGCGAAGTTGCCGCCCATGCCGACGAACACCTTGACGTCACCGCGGTGCATGGCGTGGATGGTGGCGACGGTGTCGAGCCCGTGCTCGCGGGGCGGGTCGATCTTGCAGACCTCCGCCAGGCGGTCCAGGAACTCCTCGGTGGGCCGGTGGTCGATGCCGCAGGTGCGGTTGCCCTGGACGTTGCTGTGCCCGCGCACCGGTGACGGTCCCGCTCCCTCGCGCCCCAGATTGCCGCGCAGCAGAAGGAGGTTGACGATCTCGCGGACGGTGTCGACGCCGTGTTCGTGCTGGCTGACGCCCAGACACCAGCTGATGATGCTGCGGTCGGCGTCACCGTAGACGCGTGCCGCTTCGAGGACGGAGGCGCGGTCGAGACCGGACTGCCGCTCGATCTCCTCCCAGGTGGTCGCCTCGCACACCGCGCGGTACTCGTCGAAGCCGGCCGTGTGGCGGTCGATGAACTCCTGGTCCACCGCCTTCGGATCGTGCCTGGCCTCTTCGAGCACGGCCTTGGCCATGCCGCGCAGCAGCGCCATGTCGCCGCCGATGCGGGGCTGGAGGTTGAGGGTGCTGGTCCTGGTCGTCTTCATCAGGGCCATGTCCATGAAGTCGTGCGGCACGATGGTACGGGTGGCGGCCGCCTCGACCAGCGGGTTGATGTGCACGATCTGGGCGCCCCGGTGGTACGCCTCGGCGAGCGCGGTGAGCATCCTGGGCGCGTTGGAGGCCGCGTTGACGCCCATGATGAACAGGGCGTCGGTGGTCTCCCAGTCCTGGAGGTCGACCGTGCCCTTGCCGGTGCCCAGGGACGCCTGAAGGGCGCGGCCGCTGGCCTCGTGGCACATGTTGGAGCAGTCCGGCAGGTTGTTCGTGCCCAGTTCGCGGGCGAACAGCTGGTAGAGGAACGTGGCCTCGTTGCCGAGGCGGCCCGAGGTGTAGAACGACGCCTGGTTCGGATCGTCCAGTTCCCGCAGGGTCCGGCCGGCCAGCGCGAACGCGTCGCGCCAGGTGATCGGGACGTAGTGGTCCGACTCGGGGTCGTACACCATGGGTTCGGTCAGACGGCCCTGGTCCTCCAGGGCGAAGTCGCTCCAGCCGGAGAGTTCCGTGACCGTGTGCTCGGCGAAGAACTCACGGCCCACCCGTTTGCGGGTCATCTCCCAGGTGACGTGCTTGATGCCGTTCTCGCAGATGTCCAGGTGCAGGCCCTTGGTGTCGTCGGGCCAGGCGCACCCGGGGCAGTCGAAGCCGGTGTTCTCGTGATTCATCCGCATGATCGCCCGCGGCCCGTCCACGAGTGCGCGCTCGCGCGTCAGCACCCGCGTCACGCTCTTGGCCGCGCCCCAGCCCGCGGCCGGGTGGTGGTACGGGTGGAAGCTCGGTTCTTCCGCGGGAGCGGGGCCGACACGGGGCTGCGGTCGCCCCTGGTCCTCATGGGAGGCGTTCAAGGCAGTCATCCCCTTCGCCCATCGAGACCCGGTCCGCTGATCGCCCGGTCAGATGGTCGTCGCTGCCTCCCCAGGCTATTCCGGGGGCTCAACGGGCGCCACGGGAGGGCTTGCGGCGAGCCCGGCGGCCCGCTATCGCACTGCGGCCGTGCGGGGCGGACGCGCAGGGATCACACGTCCCCGGCACCTCCGTTAGGATGCGCAGAAATGGGATCTTTCCCGCTTTTCGCACCACCCTGACTGTCCGCACCACCCCGACCGCCCGCACCGCAACGCCTCGCCCCCACACCTCAACGCCTTGCCCCGCCCCGCCTCGCCCCGAGGAGCAGGAATGACCAGCGAACCCGCGCCGATCAGCGACGCCGGCCGGCACGCCCTCGAACAGGAGCTCGCCGACGTCCGCGCGGAACGCGAGACGGTCGCGGCGACCCTGCGGGACCCCGACACGGTCGGCGACCGCGCGGACGAGGCCGACGAGTTGCAGCGCGCCAACGAACTCGACCGCCTCGACGCCCGTATCACGGAGATCACCACGCGGCTCGGCCAGGCGGCCGAGGCGGGCCGCCCCTCCACCGACCGGGTCGGGGTGGGCAGCACGGTCACCGTGCGCTTCGCCGACGGCACGACGGAGACCTTCCAGATCGGCGAGCGGGCCGAGGCCTCGGACCAGACCCTGGTCACGGCCGACAGTCCGCTCGGACAGGCGCTCCTCGGCCGCCGCGCGGGCGACTCGGTGCACTACGACACGCCCGAGCGCAGGGTGACGGCGGTGGTGGTGTCCCTCGGGACGCCTCCCGAGGGACGGGAATGATCTGCGGACCGCTGCGGACTCAGTCCTGGTAGCCGCTCGGCGGGAAGGGGGCGCGCGTCCTGCGGGTGACCGTGCCCGTCGGGAGCTCACCCGTGCTCGCCCGGCGGTCGACCTCGGCCTGCACCTCCAGATACGCGGCCTGCGGGCTCAGCGGGGTCGCGGTGGGCAGAGCCATCTCCCGGCGATCGCGGTCCGCGCGCAGTTCGAGGGCGTCGAGGTCGGGCCGCAGCGGCATGCCCCTGCTGCGGCTGTACTCGGTGGTGCCTTCGACCGCTTGGTTGGACTTGTGGTGGTGTCCCATGTGTCCGTCCTCCTCCGGTGCGCGCCCGAGCGATCACCCGTGGGCAGGGACACCCCTGGACACGGGCCGAACGCATGGTCGCCTCCCCGCGGAGTACCGCTTCCGCGGGACGGGAACAGCGCTTCCGTTCCCTTGTCGCGCACCATGGAACGAGAGTAGTCGCGCAATCGCGACGGCACGCGGCAGACGCCTGACGGAGCACGTGGCGGGCGCCTCGCGGAAGGCGCCGCCTCTGGCGGAGCGTGACCCGCCCACGGCATCGGGTCACGGCCGCGCCACGGCTGCCGTCGTACGCGCGGGCCCCCGGCGGGCCGGGTCCGCGTCGGCGTTCAGTCCGGCCGGGCGGGCAGGTCGTCGAGGAACGTGACGGTCGGCACGTGGAACAGGGATCCGGTGACCGCGGTCGAGAAGTCGAGGATGCGGTCGTGCGTGGCCCGGCCGTCGCCGAGGAACATGTTCCGCAGCATCTGCTCGGTCACCTCCGGTGTCCGCGCGTAGCCGATGAAGTACGTGCCGAACTCTCCCTCGCCGACCGTGCCGAACGGCATGTTCTCGCGCACGATCTTGCGCTCGGTGCCGTCCTCGTCGGTGACGGTGGTGAGGGCCACGTGGGAGTCGGCGGGCTTGACGTCGTCGGGGAGTTCGACGTTGGCCGTCTTCGTGCGTCCGATGGCCCGCTCCTGCTCCTGTGCGGGCAGGGCGTTCCAGGCGGTCAGGTCGTGCAGGTACTTCTGCACGATCACATAGCTGCTCCCGGCGAAACCGGGGTCCTCGTCGCCGACGAAGACCGCGTCGTGCGCGCGCCGCCCTTCGGGGTTCTCGCTGCCGTCCACGAAGCCGAGCAGGTCCCGCTCGTCGAAGTACCTGAAGGCCTGTACCTCGTCGACCACCGTGACCGCGTCGCGCAGCCGTTCCCCGATCAGCCGGGTCAGTTCGAAGCACAGGTCCATACGGCGGGCGCGCAGGTGGAAGAGGAGGTCGCCGGGGGTGGCCGGGGCGCGGTGGCGTTCGCCGGTCAACTCCACGAACGGGTGCAGGCCTTGTGGCCGGGGTCCGGCGAAGAGCCGGTCCCAGGCCGCCGACCCGATGCCCACCACGCAGTCGAGTCCGTCGTCGGGCGCGCGGTAGGCGACCGAGCGGCGCAGGCCCGACAGGTCCTCCAGCAGTCCACGGACCAGGTCCTCCCGCCCCGGCGTGACGGTGGCCACGAGCACCACGGCGGACCTGGCGGGCGGGGCGATCACACGCTGCGGCTCAACCACGGGCGGCCTCCTGACCGGATGCGGGACGGTCCGTCGCAGGCGCGACGGCCGGACGCTCCTCCCATCCTGCTGCGTCCGGGCCGAAGCAGCGCGAGGACCGCCGCCGGCCGCACCGCCGAACGGCCGTGCCGGGACCTCGCCCCGGGCCCGTCCCGGCGGGCGCGGCACGGCCCTTGCCGGGCCCGGCCGTAAGGGCGGCGCGCCGGTTTCACGGGCGCCCGCGGGCCCGTACGCCGTGGGCGGGCGCGGGCCCGGCGGCCGCACTCCCGGTTCACCCGGCGGACGTCGGCGGCGGATCGGACGGATGCGGTCCGCGGGGCCCGTCGGCGGCGGCCGGTGCCGGGTCCGTGATCCGCAGGTCCGCCTCGATCCGTGCCACGGTCGCCAGCAGTGGTGGCAGCAGGTCGCGGCGGACGGCGGCGACGGTGGTGCGGCCGGCGTGCACGGCGATGTTCACGCCCGCGACGACGGCGCCGTCCCGGCCCCGCACCGGGACGGCCACGGACCGCAGCCCCTCCTCCAGTTCCTGGTCGACGACGGCGTGGCCCTGCCGTCGCACGCGCCGCAGTTCGGCGCGCAGGGCGTCGGGGTCGACGATCGTGCGCGTGGTCAGCGGGCGCGGGCAGGCCCGGGCGAGCCGGGCGTCGAGGTCCTCGTCCGGGACGTGGGCGAGGATCGCCCGGCCCACGGAGGTCACGAGCGCCGGGAACCGGGTGCCCACGGTGATCGACTCCGACATGATGCGGCGGGTCGGGACCCGGGCGACGTACACGATGTCGTCGCCGTCGAGGAGGCACAGCGAGGACGACTCCTTCACGTCCGCGACGAGTTGCTCCAGGTGCGGCCGGGCGATCTGCGGCAGCGTCAGGCCGGCCAGGTAGGCGTAGCCGAGTTCCAGCACCCGGGGGGTGAGCCGGAAGAGGCGGCCGTCGCTGTGGACGTAGCCGAGGTCGACGAGGGTGAGGAGCAGGCGCCGGACGGCCGCGCGGGGCAGTCCGCAGGCGCGGGCCACCTCGCTGAGGGTGCGCGCGGGCTGCTCGGCGTCGAAGGAGCGGATGACGGCCAGGCCCCGCTCGAAGGACCGTACGAAATGCGATGCGCGGGCTGTCGTGGGCATCGTCGCCTCCCGGTGGTCGCACGGACACGATTCCCCACACGCTGGGGGCGCGATTCAATAACTGTCAACAATTTTGTCAGCCAAGGGCATTGACCCGGCCGGACAGCCGGACCTACGTTCCCGCTTGAGCCATTGAGCACTACTGTGCGCCCTGCGCACAGCCTGTCGGAACACCGTTGTCTGCACAGGAGGAGCCATGCGTCGTCTGCTCGCCGGTCTCGCGGCCGGTACCTTCCTGCTCGCCACCGCGGCCTGCGGCTCGTCCGGGGACTCCGGCACGTCGGGCAAGGCCGGCTCGTCCGGCGGCACCACCACGGTCAAGCTGGGCCTCATCCCCATCGTCGACGTGGCGCCCGTCTACCTCGGCGTGAAGAAGGGCTTCTACGCCGCACACGGCCTGAAACTGTCCCTGACGACCGCGCAGGGCGGTGCGGCGATCGTGCCGGGCGTGGTCAGCGGCCAGTTCCAGTTCGGGTTCTCCAACATGACCTCGCTGATGATCGCCCAGTCCAACAACGTCCCGGTGCGGGCCATCGCCAACGGCATCGCCTCGACGGGCGTGCAGGGCAAGGACTTCGGGGCCATCACCGTGAAGAAGGGCAGCCCCCTGAAGTCCGCGAAGGACCTGGAGGGCAAGAAGGTCGCCATCAACACCCTGAAGAACATCAACGAGACGGCGGTGCGCGAGTCGGTGCGCAAGGCGGGCGGCGACCCGGACAAGGTGAAGTTCGTCGAGCTCGCCTTCGACCAGATGCCCGCCGCCCTCGACAACGGCCAGATCGACGCCGCGATGGTCGTCGAACCGGCGCTCGCCACCGTCAAGAGCCAGGGCGGCGTGGAGATCGCCTCGCCCCTGGTCGACGTCGCCCCGAACCTCACCGTCGCCATGTACTTCACCTCGACGCAGTACGCGCAGCAGAACCCGGAGGTGGTCAAGAAGTTCCAGGAGGCCACCGCCGAGTCCCTCGCCTACGCCGACTCCCACCCGGACGAGGTCCGGGACGTCGTGACCACCTACACCAAGATCCCGGCCTCGGTGCTGTCCCAGGTCACCCTGCCGAAGTGGCCGGCCTCCGCCGACCGCGCGTCCATCGAGGCGCTGGAGAAGCTGGGGCAGCAGGACGGCCTGTTCAAGACGGCCCCCGACCTGGACAAGCTGCTGCCGTGAAGGGACTGAACGCACTCCTCGGTGCGGCCGGGCTCGCCGCCTTCCTCGCCCTCGGGGAGGCGGTGCCGCGGCTCGGTCTGGTCAAGGCCGCCTACTTCCCGCCCACCAGCCGCATCGCGGGCGCGTTCGCCGACGAACTCGCCGACGGGGCCTTCTGGAGCGCCCTCGGCGACACCCTCACCGGCTGGGCGCTGGGCCTGGCGACGGCGGCGGGCGCGGGCATCGTGGTCGGGGTCCTCGTCTCGGTCGTCCCCCACCTGCGCGAGGCGACGGCCTCGACGATCGAGTTCCTGCGTCCGATCCCGTCCGTCGCGCTGATCCCGCTCGCCGTCCTGCTCTACGGCACCGAACTGCGCTCGGTGCTGCTGCTGGTGGTGTACGCCTCCTTCTGGCAGGTGCTGATCCAGGTCCTCTACGGGGTCCAGGACGTCGACCCGGTCGCCGAGGAGACGGCACGCTCGTACGGCCTGGGCACCTGGGCGCGGATCCGGCATGTGCTGTGGCCGACCGCGCTGCCGTACGTCATCACCGGCGTACGGCTGGCCGCGGCGGTCGCGCTGATCCTCGCCATCACCGCCGAACTGGTCATCGGCGCACCGGGGTTGGGGTCGCGTATCGCGGTGGCGCAGACCTCGCAGGCGGTGCCCGAGATGTACGCGCTGATCGTGGTCACGGGGCTGCTGGGGCTGCTGATCAACGTCGGGGCGCGGGCGGTGGAGCGCCGGGCACTGGCCTGGCACCAGTCGGTGCGCGGGGAGGTGGCGGTGTGAGGCCCGTCCTGCTCAGGCTGGGGTTCGTGCTCGGCCTGCCGGCCGTGCTCGTGGCGCTGTGGTGGGTGGCCTCCGACGGCAGTACGAACGTGTACTGGCCGCCGCTGCGGACCATCCTGAAGACGTTCCCCGACGTGTGGACGGCCGGCCGGCTGCGCTCGGACGTCCTGCCCAGCGTGGCCCGGCTGGCCGCCGGGTATGCGACGGCGGCCGTCACCGGGGTCGCGCTGGGCACGGTCGTCGGCTCCTACCGGCGGGTGCGCGCGGTGTGCGAACCGGTCCTGGAGTTCCTGCGCGCGGTGCCGCCGCCCGTGCTCGTGCCGGTCATCATGCTGTTCGCGGGGATCGGCGACACCATGAAGATCCTGGTGATAGCGAGCGGCTGTGTGTGGCCGGTGCTGCTCAACACGGTCGAGGGCGTACGGGCGGTGGACCCGGTGATGGCGGAGACCGCCCGCTCCTACGGCATCGCCGGACCCGCCCGGCTGCGGCACCTGGTGCTGCGTTCGGCGAGTCCGCAGATCTTCGCGGGCCTGCGGCAGGCGCTGTCCATCGGCATCATCCTGATGGTCATCAGCGAGATGTTCGCGGCCAGCAACGGGCTCGGCTTCACCATCGTGCAGTTCCAACGGGGGTTCGCCATCCCCGACATGTGGACCGGGATCCTGGTGCTCGGTCTGCTCGGCTTCGTGCTGTCCGCGGTCTTCCAGGCGGTCGAGCGGCGCGTGCTCGCTTGGTACCACGGACTGCGCGCCGCCACCCGGCGGTCCCCGTGAACTCCGTGAAAGGTCGGTCCATGCTCGACGTACGCGGCTTGCAGAAGGTCTACGAGGGGTCCGGGCGCCGGGTCGAGGCGGTGCGCGATCTGACCTTCACCGTGGAGGCCGGTGAACTCGTCTGCCTGGTGGGCCCGTCGGGGTGCGGCAAGACGACCCTGCTGAAGTGCATCGGCGGGCTGCTGACGCCGACCGCGGGCGAAGTGCTGCTGGCGGGGAAGAGGGTGACCGGGCCGCCGCCCGGGATGGCGTTCGTCTTCCAGGAGTACGGGCGCAGTCTGTTCCCCTGGATGCGGGTCGCCCAGAACGTGGAACTCCCGCTGAAGCAGAAAAACTTGAGCAAGGGGCGGCGCAGGGAGCTGGTCGCCGACGCGCTGGCCTCGGTGGGTCTCGCGGACGCCGCCGGGGCCTATCCGTGGCAGCTGTCGGGGGGTATGCAGCAGCGGGTCGCGATCGCCCGCGCGCTGGCCTACGAGCCCGATGTGCTGCTGATGGACGAGCCGTTCGCGGCCGTGGACGCCCAGACCCGCGCCGATCTGGAGGACCTGGTGCGGGGGCTGTGGCGGGAGCGCGGGATCACCGTCCTGTTCGTCACCCACGACATCGACGAGGCGGTCTACCTGGGCGAGCGGGTGGTGGTGCTGTCCGCCTCCCCCACCGTCGTCCAGGAGCAGCTGAAGGTCGACCTGCCGATCGAGCGCGACCAGCTGAACACCCGGGTGGCCCCGCGCTTCGCCGAGCTGCGCACCCACGTCTATGCGCAGATCCAGGCGGCGAAGCGCGGGGTCCCGCACCAGCCGGGAGGTCCGGACAAGGTCAGGACGGATGCGCCTCCGGCCCACTGAACCGGCCCGCCGGGCAGCCGGTGCCGGCGGTGCCGCTCAGCCGCGGACAGCGCAGGCTCGTACCGGCGGGCAGGGTGGTGCGGCGGTTCAGCGGCGCAGCCAGGCCGCCGTGTCCTGCGGGAGCCTGCCTCGGTCGTCCAACGGAGAGCTGGTGAGCAGGAGTTCGGTGTGGGCGGGCAGTTCGGCCGGGTCGGCGCCCAGGTTCACGACACAGGTCGCGCCGTCCGACCGGGCGAAGGCGAGGACGTTCTCGGGAGCGTCCAGCCAGGTCAGCGGGCCGTCGCCGAGGACCGGACGCAGGGCGATGGCCCGCCGGTAGAGGGTCAGCATGGAGCGCGGGTCATCCTGCTGCCGGTCGACCGCGTACGAGGCCCAGCCCGCGGGCTGCGGCAGCCAGGGCTCGGCGTCGGCGGCGGACCCGAAGCCCGCGTGCGGCGCGCCGGCCGCCCAGGGCAGCGGTACCCGGCAGCCGTCGCGGCCCGGGTCGGCCCCGCCGGAGCGGAAGTGCATCGGGTCCTGGATCCGGTCGACCGGGATGTCGGCCTCCGGCAGCCCCAGTTCCTCGCCCTGGTAGAGGTAGACCGCGCCGGGCAGGGCGAGCGACAGCAGGGCGGCGGCGCGGGCCCGGCGCACGCCCAGCGACAGGACGGTGGGGGTGCCGAAGGCCTTGGCGGCGAAGTCGAAGCCGGTGTCCTCGCGGCCGTACCGGGTGACCGTGCGGGTCACGTCGTGGTTGCACAGCACCCAGGTGGCGGGGGCGCCGACGGGCGCGTGCTCGGCCAGGGTGGTGTCGATCGACGTCCGCAGCCGGCCGGCCTCCCAGGGGCAGGACAGGAAGGAGAAGTTGAAGGCGGTGTGCAGCTCGTCGGAGCGCAGATAGCGGGCGAAGCGTTCCGTGTCGGGCAGCCAGACCTCGCCCACGAAGACCCCGTCGTAGGCGTCGGCGACCGTACGCCAGGAGCGGTAGACGTCGTGGAGTTCGTCGCGGTCGACGTAGGGCAGCGGGCCGCCGCCCCCGTCGACGTCGGGCAGTTGGGGATCCTTGGCGAGCAGGGCGGCGGAGTCGATGCGCACGCCCGCGACACCCCGCTCGAACCAGAAGCGCAGGATGTCCTCGTGCTCCTGGCGGACCACCGGATGGTCCCAGTTGAGGTCGGGCTGCTCGGGCGTGAACAGGTGCAGGTACCAGTCGCCGTCGGGCAGCCGGGTCCACACCGGCTCGGTGGAGCCGACGAACTGGGACGGCCAGTTGTTCGGCGGCAGCGCGCCGTCCGGGCCGCGTCCGGGGCGGAAGTGGAACAGCTCGCGCTCGGGGCTGCCCGGCCCCGCGGCCAACGCGGCCCGGAACCACGGGTGCTGGTCGGAGACGTGGTTGGGCACGATGTCGACGATGGTGCGGATGCCCAGCTCGCGCGCCTCGGCGATGAGTTTCTCGGCCTCGGCGAGCGTGCCGAAGGCGGGGTCGACGGCCCGGTAGTCGGCGACGTCGTAGCCGCCGTCCTTCATGGGCGAGAGGTACCAGGGGTTGAACCACAGCGCGTCGACGCCGAGTTCGGCGAGGTACGGCAGCCGGGCACGGACCCCCGCGAGGTCACCGGTGCCGTCGCCGTCGCCGTCGGCGAAGCTGCGGACGTACACCTGGTAGATGACGGCACGGCGCCACCAGTCGGTGTCCCGGTTGCGGGCAGGGAGGGGCTGTCCCACGGTGCATGCCTTTCTGTCGGGGGGAGGGCGTCAGCCCTTGGTGCTGCCCGCGCTGATGCCGGCGATGATGTGCCGCTGGAAGACCAGGAACAGGGCGACCATCGGGATGCTGGCGATCACCATCGCGGCGATCAGCACGGTCAGCTGGATGTTCTGCGACAGCTGGACGAGCGCCACGCTGATCGGCTGCTTGTCGGTGTCGGAGAAGACCATCAGCGGCCACAGGAAGTCCTGCCAGACGGCGACCAGCGCGAAGATCGACACCACGCCGAGCACCGGCCGGGACATCGGCAGCACGATCGACCACAGGGTGCGCAGCCGGCCCGCGCCGTCGATCTCGGCGGCCTCCAGCACATCGCGCGGGAGCTGGTCGAAGAAGCGCTTGAGCAGATACAGGTTGAAGGCGTTGGCGACGGCCGGCAGCCAGATGCCGAGCGGGTCGTTGAGCAGGCTGGTGTGGATCAGCGGCAGGTCGGCGACGGTCAGGTACTTCGGCACGACCAGCGCCTGGGCCGGGACCATGAGGGTGGCGAGGATGCCGCCGAGGATCACCTTGCCGAACGCGGGCCGCAGCCGGGACAGGGCGTAGGCGGCGGCCGTGCACAGCACCAGCTGGAACAGCCAGGCGCCGGCCGCCTGGACCACGGTGTTCCACAGGTGCTGCGGGAGCTGCATCAGGTCCCAGGCGTCGGTGTAGCCGCTGAGGTGCCAGTGCTTCGGGACCAGGGTCGGCGGGGTCTGCGCCACCTCGTCCGGTGACTTCGCCGCGCCGGTCACCATCCAGTAGACGGGGAACAGGAAGGCGAGCGTGAACAGCAGGACGACGCCGGTGAACACGCTCCAGTAGACGGCCCGGCCGCGCGGGCGGGCCAGGGTCGCCGGGGAGACCAGGGTACGGACGTCGTTCATGCGCCCTCCTCGCCGGAACGGGTGAGCCGCAGATAGAGGGCGGAGAACGCACCCAGGACCAGCAGCAGCATGACGCTCAGGGCGCAGGCGCCGCCGAAGTCGTTGTAGAGGAATGCGTACTTATAGATCAGGTACAGGACGGTCACCGTGGCGTTCTCCGGTCCGCCGCCGGTGATGACGAACGGTTCGGTGAACACCTGCATGGTGGCGATGATCTGAAGGAGCATCAGCATCAGGATGACGAACCTGGTCTGCGGGATCGTCACATGGCGGACGCGCTGGAGCAGGTTGGCGCCGTCGAGTTCGGCGGCCTCGTACAGCTCGCCCGGGATCGACTGGAGCGCGGCCAGGTAGATCAGGACGGTGCCGCCCATGTTGGCCCAGGTGGCGACGAGGACGAGGGAGACCAGGGCGGTGTCGGCGCCGTTGGACCAGTTCGAGGTCGGCAGGTGCAGAAACCGCAGCGCCTCGTTCGCGAGGCCGGTGCCGGGGTCGTAGAACCACTTCCACAGCAGGGCGCTGACCACCGGCGGGATCATCACCGGCAGATAGACCGCGACCCGGAAGAACGCCTTCGCGTGCCGCAGTTCGTTGAGGACGAGCGCGAGGACGAAGGGGACGGCGAAGCCGATCAGCAGGGCGAGCAGGGTGAAGGTGAGCGTGTTGCGCCAGGCGGCGGTGAACTCGGGGTCGTGCAGCACGCGGGTGAAGTTGGCGGTGCCGACCCATTCCGGCGGGGAGCCGGGCGTGTACTTCTGGAAGGCGATCACGACGGCGCGGATCGCCGGGTACCACGAGAAGAGGGCGAAGCAGACGAGCCCGCCGACGAGGAACGCGTAGGCGCGCGCCTGGTCGGCGAGGCGGCGCCGCCTCCGGTCCCGGACCGGGGGCGGCGTCTGCACCGGGCGGACGGCGATCGCCTCGGGGGCGGTGCGCCGTGCTGCCGTGGTCTTGGTCATGTCCGGTCAGCCTCGGGCCAGGATGCCGTCGATCTTGCCCGAGGCGTCCTTGAGGAGCTGGTCGATGTCCGCGTCCTTCTTGGTGAGGACCGCCGAGACGACACCGTCGAGGACGGAGTAGATCTGCTGGGCGTCCGGCGGCTCGATCTTCATCTTCAGGCTCTGGTTGCCGTCGAGGAAGGCCTGGTAGTTCTCCACCGGCACATTGGCGTTGGCCTTCTTGACCTCCTGGTCCTTGGCGTCGGCGGCACCGGTGAACAGCCGCGGCTCGGGCAGGCCGACCGGGGCGTCGTTCTTCTTGGCGCGGGCGTAGTCGCCGAGGAAGCCGGATCCGGGGGTGAGGAACATGTGGTCCAGCCACTTCAGGCCGGCCCGGATCTGGGCGGGCGAGTCCTTCTTGCTGAACATGTAGCCGTCGCCGCCGATGAGGGTGCCCTGGCCGCCGGGCATCGGGGCGAGGGCCAGGTCCTTGTAGTTCCCGCCCTTCTCCTTCACCAGGATCGGGATGTTGTCGGGCGCGGAGAGGTACATGCCGAGCTTGCCGGAGCCCATCAGCTGCTGGACGTCGTTGATGACCAGCAGCTGCTTGCTGCCCATCGAGTTGTCGCTCCAGCGCATGTCGTGCAGGTTCTGCAGGACTGCGTGGCCCTGCGGGGTGTCCACGGTGGCCTTCTTGCCGGAGGCGTCGACCACGTCGCCACCCTGGGAGTAGAGCTCGGCGGTGAAGTGCCAGCCGCCCTGGTTCTGGGCGCTGTAGTCGGCGTACCCGACGGTGCCGCCGCCGAGCGCGGCGATCTTCTTGGCGTCCGCGCGCACGTCCGCCCAGGTCGCCGGGGGCGTGTCGGGGTCGAGGCCGGCCTTCTCGAAGAGCTTGCGGTTGTAGATGAGCCCCATGGAGTAGCCGGTGCGCGGGATGCCGTAGATCTTCCCGTCGACGGTGTAGATGTCGCGCAGCTGCTGCTGGATGGTGTCGTAGCTCTTCAGTTCCTTGACGTACGGCGTGAGGTCCGCGGCCTGGTTGATGTCGACGACGTGCTTGGCGTCGGTGAAGTACGTGTAGAACACGTCCTCCATCTGGCCGCCGGCGAGCTTGGCGTCGAACGTCTTCGGGTCCTGGCAGGGGAACGCGTCGTGCGCGACGATGTCGATGTCGGGGTTCTTCTTCTCGAAGGCGGCGACGTCCGCCTCGAAGAACGACCGGTCGACCTTGGCGCTCTTGGGCGGCATGCAGTTGACCGTGATGCGGGTCTTGCCGCTTGCCGAGTCGTCGTCGTTCGACCCGCAGGCGGTGAGGGCAAGGGAGCAGACGCTGAGCGCGACGAAGGTACGACGGAACCCGGTGCGTGTCATCGGTGGACCCCTCTTGGCAGAAGCAGGAAGCCCCACGGCGAGGTGCGGCGCACCTCGCCGTGCTGGCGCCGCACACTCAAGCACCGGCGACAGCCGTCCGCAAGATGTCGCGCAGAATCTGTAATTATTTGACAGCGTTGCGGTTCTGCTTGATCTCAGTCCCGGGGCGCTTGCGCGGTCGACCCCCGTACGACCAGCTCCGGCTCGAACAGGAGCTCCTCGGCCGGTACGGAGCTGCCGCCGATCTGCGTGTTCAGCAGTTCCACCGCGGCCCGGCCCATCGCCTCGATGGGCTGGCGGACGGTGGTCAGGGGCGGCTCGGTGCAGTTCATGAAGGCCGAGTCGTCGTAGCCGACCACGGAGATCTGCGAGGGCACGTGCAGGCCCTTGCGGCGCGCGGCCCGCACCGCTCCGAGGGCGAGCGGGTCGCTGGCACAGACGATGCCGGTCACCCCGCGCTCGATCAGCCGGGCCGCGGCGGCCTGCCCGCCCTCCAGGGAGAACATGGCGCGTGCGACACGGTCGTCGGGCAGGTCGCCGAGAGCGCGGGCGGCGGCCAGCTTGCGGGCCGAGGGGACGTGGTCCTCCGGCCCGAGCACCAGCCCGATCCGCTCGTGGCCCAGCGAGGCCAGATGCCGCCAGGCCTGCTCCATGGCCACGGCGTCGTCGCAGGAGACGGCCGGGAAGCCCAGGTGCTCGATGGCCGCGTTGACCAGCACCACCGGGATGTTGCGGTCGGCGAGCAGCCGGTAGTGGTCGTGGGGTGCGTCGGCCTGGGCGTACAGGCCGCCGGCGAAGACCACACCGGAGACCTGCTGCTGCAGCAGCAGCGTGACGTAGTCGGCCTCGGAGACCCCGCCCTTGGTCTGGGTGCACAGCACGGGCGTCAGACCGAGCTGGGCCAGCGCGCCGCCGATCACCTCCGCGAACGCCGGGAAGATCGGGTTCTGCAGCTCGGGCAGCACCAGGCCGACGAGCCGGGCACGCTCCCCGCGCAGCTGGGTGGGCCGCTCGTAGCCGAGCACGTCCAGGGCGGACAGCACGGCCTGCCGGGTGGGCTCGGACACCCCGGGCTTGCCGTTGAGCACCCGGCTGACCGTGGCCTCGCTGACCCCGACCTTCTTCGCCACTTCAGCAAGTCGTCGCGTCATGAGCGCAAGAATAGCGCAAGCCACGCAAGCCACTTGCGTACATGAGCTCCGACCTCGCCCCCGGCGTCACGCGCGAAGGACGGCGGACGCCGGGGAAGCTCACTGACCGAAGCGCCGTCGGCGACCTGAACGCCGGCGGTGCCCGGTCAGGACTCGGGGGACGGCACCACGGTGAGATGGGCCGCGGCGCGGCGGGCCCGCCCGGGTGCCGCGGCGGGGCGGCGGCTCTCCCGCAGGACCATGGTCAGGCGGCTGTATCCCATGGCCTGGAGGCTCTTGGGGGTCTCGCCGACGATCCGGCAGTCGGTGGCGCCCCAGCGGGGATCGGGGTGCCGCAGCGGGCGCACCGCGCCGTCGTGCTCCAGCGCGCCCTCGCCCACCGCGCGGATCCAGTGCGGCAGACCCTGCCGGTAGGCGGCGTCCATGATCGGATCCTGGGCGATCTCCCGGCGGATCGCCTGGAGCGCGAGGTCATGGCCGTGCCGCTGCACCGCGGCGTCGAAGTGCGCCAGCATCGGCAGGCACCAGCTCGACTCGTGGTCGCCGAGGACCGTGCCCGCGTCCGGGTGGAACAGTACGAACCGGAGGAAGTTGTCGCCCGGCATCGCCGTCGGATGCGGGCCGACCTCGGCGAAAAGTGACTCGAAAGCGGTGTTGGCCAGGACGACGTCCCACGCGTGGTCGACGACGAGGGAGGGAAAGGGGGTCGACTCCAGAAGCACGGCGTAGTCCTGGAGGTACGCCCGCGCCTCGGGACTCTCGGGGACGGGCCGCGGTGCCGACCGCTGCCCTCCTGCCTGATATGCCATCGGGAGGTCACCCCTCTTGCCTCTGCGGCCTTCACGCGGCGCCCCGATCCTGCTGCCCGGACGCAATGCGTGTCAACTATCGTGGCATTTCATGCTCGTTGACGGCTGAAATTGGCCACAGTTGTGGCGAGACCTGGATGTGAGTTCGAACGACCGGCTAATCTCCGGGCAGTTCACGGCGACGGCCGGGAGGGGCGCGAAGCCTGTGAAGGGTCTGTGAGAGACGTAGGAGAACTGTCGGTGGCGGATGGCTTCGAGGTTCCGGACGCCGCGGCGACGTCTGTGCTGACGGCCGTCGTCGCCCGTGTCACCGCGCTCGCCGACCGCCTCGGCGTGGCGCCCGCGGAGGTCTTCCACACCGGCCGGCTGTCGGTGGCCTCCGGCGTTCCCGAAGCCGTGGTCAAGGCGCTGCTGAGCGGCCGGCCCGCGGGCGAACCGGACGTGCAGGCACGGTTCCTGCAACGCCTGGACCTGCTGCGCCGCACCCGCCTCAAGCCCAACGGCCGCAGATACACCCAGCAGGAGATAGCCGACGGCGCGGGCATGTCACGCCAGCAGGCGGGCGCCCTCATCAACGGCGACCGGCGCCCCACGATGGAGCACTGCGACGCCCTCCAGCGCTTCTTCCGCGTACACGCGGGCTTCCTCACGGCCGAGGACCCCGAGGCCCTCTCGGGCGCGCTCCAGCACACCGAGCAGGACCTCCTGCAGCAGCTCGCCGACCGGGAGCGCAAGGCCGCGGCCGCCGCCGAGGACCCGCTGGAGCGGCTGTTGCAGGACCACGGCGTCCGCGGCATCGCCTGGCGGGCCGCGCAACTGCCCTCCGACCAGCACCGCGACAAGGTCGCCGAATGGCTGGACATGCTCCTGGAGAGCGTCAAGCGGCCCGAGTCGTGATCCGGGGGAGAACTGTGGGCATCGCCAGGGACATGCGCCGGCTGTGCGGCGAACTGATCGCGGAGCTGTCGCCCAGCGCGCCGTTGGCGCCCGCCGACCTGTACACCGCGCTGTGCGAGGCGATGAGCAGACGGCGCGGCCGTCCGGTGCGCTTCCGTACGGCCGCCTTCCCGGCCGGGACGGCGAGCGGACTGTGGGTGGACATGGCCGAACAGGATCTCGTGGTCGTCGAGGAACGCACCGCCCCCGACCACCAGTTGGTGATCCTGGGCCACGAACTGTGGCACATGCAGGCCGGTCACCACGGCCATCACGTCGACGGCGCGGTGGTCGCGGCGCGGCTGCTCGGCGACGGCGCCGACCTCCAGGCGGTGGTCCGCAGCGTCGCCGCGCGCACCCGCTTCGACCAGGCCGAGGAGCGGGACGCCGAGGCCTTCGGTCTGCTGCTGGCCAGCAAGTGCCGTACCTGGCTGGCCGGTTCGGCGCTGCGCGGTCCGGTGCCGCGGGACCATCTGGCCGGCCGGATCGAGGCGTCGCTCGGGTATCTGGGACCCCAGGGCTGAAACGACTCGGGTCAGGGCGGCACGGCTCGGTGCGCAGCGGCCGGCTCAGTGCACAGCGGCGCGGCTCGACTCAGGGCACTGCGGCTCGACTCGGGGCACTGCGGCTCGACTCGGGGCACAGCCGTTCGACTCGGTGCCGTGCGACTCCGCTCCGGGTTGATCGGGTTGCCTCAGGTCGCGCTGCGCTCGCTCGCCTCGCGCAGGGTGCGGGCCCTCGCATGGGCTGCCTCGGGTCCGTCCGGGTGCGGGACGGGCCGCCCCTCGACCAGCAGTTCCCGCCAGCGGTCCCGGCTCCAGTGCGCCGGGTCGGTCGTCCGGGTGAAGTCCTCGACGAGCGCGAGGAAGCGCGCCGGGTCGGTGTGGAACGGGAAGTGACCGGCGCCCTCGAAGACCTCCAGCCGGCTGCCCGGCATCGCCCGGTGGGCGCCGTGGGCGTGCCGGACCGGCACCACGCTGTCCCGGTCGCCCCACAGCAGCATCGTCGGCATGCCCTCGGTCAGATAGCAGCGGTCGAGCATGGTCACCACCTGGCCGCGCCAGTCGACGACCGCGCGCAGGGTGCGGATGAAGGCGTTGCGCGCGGTGTCGTCGGGCAGGCTGTCCACCACGGTGAGCAGGTCGGGGGCGTCCTGGGCCAGATCGGTGTCCAGCAGCTTCATCAGCTGGAGCGCGAACCCCAGGTTCAGGCGCATCCCGGGCAGCCGCAGCGCGGAGAGCATCAGATCGGCGCCGGGCAGCGAGACCAGTCGCAGCAAGGGGTTGACCTCGCGGCCCACACCGCCGGCGCTGACCAGGATGAGCCGCTCGGTGCGCTCGGGGAACTGGTAGGCGAACTGCATCGCCACTCCCCCGCCGAACGAGTGGCCGACCAGAGTGGCCGACTCGATGCCGAGGGTGGTCAGCAGATCGCGCACGCCGTTGGCGTAGGCGGCGACCGAGTAGTCGGCGCGCGGCTTGTCGGAGGCTCCGTGACCGAGCAGGTCGGGAGCGAGCACGGTGTGGGTACGGGCGAGGTCGGGGATCAGCCCGGCCCAGGTGGCGGAGGAGTCTCCGATGCCGTGGATGAGGACCAGCACGGGGCCCTCACCGGCCATGCGGAAGGCCCGCCGGTAACCATGTACCACCCGGTACCGCAACTCCAGCTCCGTGTCGCCCACCGAGCGCAGTCGTGCGGTGCCCGCCGGGCGCGGCCGCGACGCTTCAGCCATCCGCCCACCTCCTCGTTCTCCCGGCGGCCCACCGCTGGCGGGCCGCTCCGCCGGAAACCCCCGGTCCACCGCGACCAAGCCTTCCCAGGCCCCTCATCCCAGCGTAGGGCGGTCGATCGTCCTGGCATTTCGGGGAGGTTTCCCCGCCGCTACGGCCCCGGCGGCACCCCGCGCGGCACGCCCCGCCGGCTCGCCGGGAGACCCGCCTCGGGCCGATGGTCCGGAAGGGGCGGACAGGGGACCGAGCGAGTGGGGTCGGCGGTCCGTAAGAGGTGGGGCGACGGCCCGGCAGCGGCCGGATTGTCAGTGGTGGGCGGCAAGCTGGTGGGGCGCCGCTGCTCGGGCGGATGCACGCGCCTCGGGGGCGCGGGAGAGACGAAGCCGACACGGGGAGAGCCGACCGATGCGCACTGCCGTACCGACCGACCGCGAGCGTACCGCCGTACAGGCCTATCTGCGGCTGCTGCACACCGTGCGGGCGGCCTTCGACGACACGGGTGCCGGGCCGTCGGGCGGGCGGCCCGCCGTGGTGCCGCCCGGCGTGCTCGCGGAGGCCGAGCGGGCCCTGGCCGCGGCCGGACTCGCGGGCAACGAGGAGGAGTTCTTCCGGCTGCTGCACACCTGGTCCTGGTCCCCACGGCCATGACCGCGCACCGCCGACCGGAGCTCAGGCGTGCGGTACCGCCACGGCCGTGGCCACGATCCCCTTGTCGACGGCCCACCGGCCCTCGAAGAAACGCACGCGCCGGCCGTCCAGGACGGGCCCGGGGACGAGGAGTTCGGCGCGCAGTGTGCCGTGCGGCCGCTCGCCCGGCTCGACCCGCAGGTCGATGTCGGCCTCGGTGAACTCCAGCCACTGGCCGGTGAGGGGGAACCACGCCTTGTAGACGGACTCCTTGGCGCTGAACAGCAGCCGGTCCCAGTGGATATCGGGGCGCTCCTCGGCCAGTCGGCGCAGGCGCTCGGCCTCCGCGGGCAGCGACACCACGGGCAGGACGCCCTCCGGCAGCGGCTGGTGCGGCTCGGCGTCGATCCCGAGGGAGGCCAGGTCTTCGGCGCGGACCAGGGCGGCGGCGCAGTAGCCGTCGCAGTGCGTCATGCTGCCGGTCAGCCCGGCCGGCCACTGCGGTGCCCCGCGCTCGCCGGGCAGCACCGCCTGGGGCGGCACCCCGAGCTTGTCCATCGCACGGCGGGCGCAGGAGCGTACGGCGGCGAACTCGCGGCGCCGCTTGGCGACGGCCTGGGCCACGACCGCCGCCTCCTCGGGGTACAGCGCGGCCTCCTCGGACCCGTCCGGGCGGCCGTCGTCGTACGCCTCCACGACGACCACCGACCGCGGCAGCAGTTCCTCGATCACGCGGTCACGTCCTCCTCCGGCAGGATGCGGCGCAGCCGTCCCGGCGGCTGCGGGCGCTTGCGCCACTCGCGCGGGTATCCCACGGAGACCTCCTCGAAGCGGACGCCCTCGTGCCGGGTGGTCCGCGGGATGTGCAGGTGGCCGTAGACCATCGTCTCCACACGGAAACGGCGGTGCCAGTCGGCGGTCAGCGCGGTGCCGCACCACATGGCGAACTCGGGGTGCCACAGGACATCCGTGGGGTGCCGGTCCAGCGGGTAGTGGTTGACGAGGACCGTGGGCAGGTCCGCCGGGATCTCCTCGAGCCGGCGCGCGGTCTCGGCGACCCGGGCCCGGCACCACGCCTCCCGGCTCGGATAGGGGTCGGGGTGCAGCATGAACTCGTCGTTGCAGACGATGCCGGTGCCGTGCGCGTACGCCAGCCCCTCCTCCTTGGTGGTGCAGCCGGCGGGCAGGAAGGAGTAGTCGTACAGCAGGAACAGGGGTGCGACGACGACCGGGCCGCCGGGACCGTTCCAGACGGGGTAGGGGTCCTCCGGGGTGACCACGCCCAGGTCGCGGCACATCTCGACCAGGTGTTCGTAGCGGGCGACCCCGCGCAGGGTGACGGAGTCCTTGGGGTGGGTCCACAACTCGTGGTTGCCCGGCGCCCATACGACCTTCGCGAAGCGGCCGGCGAGGGTCTTCAGGGCCCAGCGGATGTCGGAGACGGACTCCGAGACGTCACCGGCCACGAGGAGCCAGTCGGCTTCCGAATCGGGGCGCATGCGCTCGACCAGGGCACGGTTCTCGGCGTATCCGATGTGCAGATCGCTGATGGCCAGCAGTTGTCCGGTACCGCCGACCGTCGACGTCACCTCTCGCCTCCCTGTCGCCCCGCGCCCGCGCCCGCGGTTGCGGTCGCGCCCAATCGACCGCTCCACGAGATCACATCCGCCCCGGGGTCGCAAGAGCGGCCCGCGGCAGCCGAAAAGAGCGGACGAAGAAGGCCGGAAGGGTGGACGGGGAGGGCCGGAAAGAGTGGTCGGGGAAGGGCCGAAAGAGTGGACAGGGAAGGCCGGAAAGGGTGAACGGGGAAGCGCGGAAAGGGTGAACGGTGAAGGGCGGAAGGCCGGGAGCGGCAAGGGGATACCGGATCGCGCCGCCCGGATCCACATGATCGGAAAATCCGTAACACGCACGTTGCACGCGAGGCCCTCGCCAAGCCGTATGATCGCCCCAACACCTCCGCTACGACCTCCCCTTCGAACAGGGCGGTTTGGTGTCCCTCCAATCTCCCTTCCCGGGCACGGGCCGCTCCGCCCTGCCCGAAATGCCCTGAAAGGCGGCCTGCATGCTCTCTCGCGTACGCGTCTGGCTCAACCGCACGTACGCGGAGAACGTGTTCTTCATGGATCAGCTGCGGCGAAATCCCAGCGATCGGGCGGTCGAGATCCATGCCACGCACGGTGACGCAGACTCACCTGTGCTGGCCGCGGCCGACACCGCCGACCTCGAACCGGAAGGCCTGTCCCCGGCGGCGTACGTCGAGTACGCCCTGGACCAGTGCCGGCGCCGTGGCATCGACGTGTTCGTGCCCCGGCTGCACCAGGCGGCCGTCGTGGCGCACCGCGCCGACTTCGAGGCGGCCGGCACGGCGCTGCTCGCGCCGACCCCCGAGGCCGTCGCCGTCTTCGAGGACAAGGTCGTCGCCTACGAGGCCGTCCAGGCCATCGGCGTGCCGGTGCCGCCGTGGTGGCGGGTGCGCACGGCGGACGAACTCGTCGCGGCCGTGGAGGAGTTGGAGGATGCCGGGCACAAGGCGTGCTTCAAGCCGGCGTCCGGCGCGGGCGGCGTGGGCTTCCGGATCGTCACCCGGGCACCGTTCTCGCTCGTGCACCTGAGCGGGTTCCCCGGCCCGTACGTGCAGCTGGACCTGGTCGAGGACGCGCTGCGCCGGTCCGACGAGCCGGTCGACTGGCTGGTGATGCCGCGTCTGGAGCAGCCGGAGGTCTCCGTCGACTGCCTCACCGGCACCGACAACCGCGTCCGGATGGCCGTGGGCCGCACCAAGAACGGCCGCCGCCGGGGCTTCACCCTGCACGAGCAGTGGCTGGAGCCGGCCCGGCGGATCGCCGAGGGCTTCGGACTGCACCACCTGTCCAACATCCAGTTCCGGATGTTCGGCGACCAGCCGGTCCTCATGGACGTCAACACCCGTCCCGCCGGCGGGCTGCACCAGCTCTCCCTGTGCGGGATCAACGCGCCCTGGGCGGCCGTCCAACTGGCGCTCGGGGAGGACCCGGGCGACGTCGTGCCGCCGTTCCTGGGGCAGGACTACACGGTGGTCTCGGGCCCGCGCCAGCTGCGGCCGGTGACGCTGCCGCAGCAGCGGCTGGAGGAGACCGAGCCGCTGCTCCCGGCCGTCCCCACGCAGGCGATCGCCCCGGCCCAGCCGGTCGTCCTGGCCCAGCCGGTCGAGCAGGTCTAGCCGGCCGGCCGCACGGGCGCCGGCAGGCGCCAACAGGCTTTTTTCGCCCATAACTTGATACCGGTCTGGACCAATCTTGGCGCAGCACCTTGACACCATGATTGGTCCATACCAACTTGGTTGCGCACCGCACTGCACCGCACTGCACGTCCCCGCACTTATGTGCACTCCCGAACACCCCCATTTCTTCAGGGAGACCGTGTGCGCACCTCATTCCTCGTACGTTCCAGACGGCGTCTGCTCGCGCTGCTCGGCACCGCGGCGCTCGCCGTAGCCGGGGCCGTCGCCCTTCCCGGCACCGCCCAGGCCGCCAACGTCCTGACCAACCCCGGCTTCGAAACGGGCAGCCTCTCCCCCTGGTCCTGCACCGGCAACCTCGGCTCCGTCGTCTCCTCCCCCGTCCACGGCGGCTCCAAGGCCCTCGCGGGGGCGCCGAGTTCGAGCGACAACGCCCAGTGCACCCAGACCGTCTCCGTCCAGCCGAACACCGCCTACACGCTCAGCGGCTGGGTGCGCGGCAGCTACGTCTACCTCGGCGTCGACGGCGGCGCCTCGACCTGGACGACGTCCCCGTCGGCGTACAGCCAGTTGACGGTGTCCTTCACCACCGGTGCCTCCCAGACCAGCGCCAAGATCTATGTGCACGGCTGGTACGCGCAGGGCACCTACTACGCGGACGACATCAGCCTGGACGGACCGGGCGGCGGCGGTGGCGGCGGCGACACCCAGGCGCCCACCGCGCCGACGGGCCTGACCTCCACCGGCAAGACCTCCTCCAGCGTCTCGCTGTCCTGGGGCGCCTCGACGGACAACACCGGTGTCACGGCGTACGACGTCTACAGCGGCTCCAACCAGGTGCTGAGCGTCTCCGGTACGTCCGCCACGGTCGGCGGGCTGGCCGCCAGCACCGCCTACACGTTCACCGTCAAGGCCCGGGACGCGGCCGGGAACACCTCGGCGGCCTCCAACGCGGTGACCGTCACCACCAGTGCGGGCAGCGGCGGCGGCACCGGCTTCAAGCAGGCCGCCCCGTACCTCTACCTCGGCTGGGGCGACCCGCCGAGCGCGACCTCGGTGATGAGCTCGACCGGGATCAAGTGGTTCACGATGGCGTTCATGCTGGACTCCGGCGGCTGCAACCCCGCCTGGGACAGCAGCCGTCCGCTGACCGGCGGCACCGACCAGACCGTCATCAACCAGATCCGCTCCGCGGGCGGTGACGTCGTCCCCTCCTTCGGCGGCTGGCAGGGCAGCAAGCTCGGTGCCAACTGCTCCTCCGCGAGCGCGCTCGCCGGGGCCCTGCAGAAGGTGATCGACGCCTACTCCCTCAAGGCGATCGACATGGACATCGAGAACACGGACGAGTTCGAGAACGAGGCCGTCCAGGCGAAGATCCTCACCGCGCTGAAGACCGTCAAGGCGAACAACCCCGGTCTGAAGACGATCGTCACCTTCGGCACCTCGACCACCGGCCCGACCTACTACGGCAACCGGCTGATCGAGCAGGCGAACTCGCTCGGCGCCAACATCGACGTCTTCACCATCATGCCCTTCGACTTCGGCGGCGGCTCCGACATGTACGGCAACACCGTCAACGCCACCGAAGGACTCAAGGCCAAGCTGAAGTCCACCTTCGGGTGGGACGACGCCACCGCCTACGCCCACATCGGCATCTCCGGCATGAACGGCCTGTCCGACCAGCAGGAGAACACCACTCCGGCGATCTGGACGTCGATCCGGGACTGGGCCAACTCCCACCACATCGCCCGTCTCGCCTACTGGGCGGTCAACCGCGACCGGCCGTGCGCGGGTGGCGGCGTGGTCAGCAACTGCTCCGGGATCAGCCAGAACAACTGGCAGTTCACGTCCATCACGGCCGGTTTCACCGGCTGAGCGGACCCTGCCGCCCACCCCCCACAGGAGGGTTCCCCCCGGTGCTTCGGACCGGGGGGAACTTTTTTCCGCTCAAGGTGTATCAGGCAACGGGCAGCAGGCTCTTCATAGTGAAGAGCACGGGGGAACACGGGGGAACACAGGGAAACCCGAAGGTTCGGGGGAGCACGGGGGTCCCACGGGGGAACGGGGGCTCGGGTCGGTCGGCCGCTGTCACGGGGAGCGACCGGCCGACCCGAAGGGGACGGCCCGGCAGGGCGGTCCTCGCTACCTCAAGTACGCCAGGCCCGGATGCACTTCGGCATAGTCCTCCACCAGCCTGCGGGCCACGTTCACCGAGTCCACGAGCGGGTGCAGCGCGAAGGCCTTCACCGCCGCCGCGCGGGAGCCGGACCCGGCCGCCGCCAGCACCACGCGTTCGACCCCCTTCACCGCGCAGACCAGACCGGTGGCGTGCTCGGGCAGCGGGGCGACGGCCACGGGGTGGGCGCCGTTGGCGTCGACCAGACACGGCACCTCGATGACGGCGTCGGCGTCCAGCACGTGCAGGGTGCCCTGGTTGCGGACGTTGAGGATCAGCGTGGTGCGCTCGTCGCGCGCGACGGCCCTCATCAGGGCCAGCGCCACCTGCTCGTACCCGCCGGACAGATCGTCCGCCTCGCGCTCGCCGGCCCCGGCCGTCTCCCGGTTCTCCGCCATGTACGTGGCCTCGCGCTCGGCCCGGGTACGGTCCCAGGCCGCCAGCGCCGACACGTCCGCGCGTGCGGCCTGCGCGTAGAAGCGGGCCTGCTGGCCGAGCAGGAAGGCACCGCGGGTCTGCTCCGCCTCCTGATAGGCGTGTACGGCCTCGCGGTTGAAGTAGTAGTAGTGCAGGTACTCGTTGGGGATCGCGCCCAGGGAGCGGAGCCAGTCGGCGCCAAAAAGCCTGCCCTCCTCGAACGAGCCGAGCAGACCGGGATCGGCGAGCAGACGCGGCAGTTCGTCGCGGCCGGCGACACGCAGACCGCGTACCCAGCCCAGGTGGTTGAGGCCGACGTAGTCGATCCAGGCCTCGCGCGGGTCGGCGCCGAGCACCCGGGCGATACGGCGGCCGAGACCGACCGGGGAGTCGCAGATGCCGATGACCCGGTCGCCCAGCAGACGCGACATGGCCTCGGTGACCAGGCCCGCGGGGTTGGTGAAGTTGATGACCCAGGCGTCCGGGGCCAGCCGGGCCACCCGGCGGGCGATGTCGACGGCGACGGGCACCGTGCGCAGGCCGTACGCGATCCCGCCCGCGCCGACCGTCTCCTGGCCGAGGACACCGTGCGCGAGCGCCACCCGCTCGTCGTCCGCGCGGCCCTGGAGACCGCCGACGCGAATCGCGGAGAACACGAAGTCGGCACCCCGCACGGCCTCGTCGAGGTCGGTCGTGGCGATCACCTCGGGCGCGTCCGGGATCCCGGTGGCCTGCTCGGCCAGCACCCGGGTGACGGCAGTCAGCCGTGCCGGGTCGAGGTCGTGCAGCACGACCCGGGTGACCCGGCCCTCGGCCCGGTCGCCGAGCAGCGCCCCGTACACCAGCGGCACCCGGAATCCGCCGCCGCCCAGAATCGTCAGCTTCACGCTGCTTCCGCCCTTCCTGTCGGAACCACCTGCGCACCGGCCCCCGCCGAGGGGACCCGGGTGACACCACGTGAACGCTAACCGCCGTCCCCGGCCGCCGCCGCACGCCACCCGGTCCGCGGCCACTGGGCTGCCATCGAGGCCACCCCGGGTCTTCAGGGCGGGTTCATCCGGGAGTCCCGGGGCCACGGAAGGGTGCGTCGTGTGAGCGACGGAAGACCGGTCGGGCAGGGCGGCACCGGCCTCTACGACAGCGCTGTCGTCCCGCCCGGTCGCCCCCGGGCGTACGACGACCCCCGCAGGACCCGGCACAACGGCAGGTTCGCCGTCCGTGCGGTGCTGCTTCCCCCGCGTACGGCGCTCCCGGCGCCGTCCGCGCACGGGTCCGGCCACGAGGACCTCGCGGCGTCGGTGCGGGAGACGGCGGCACCGGTGTGGATCAGGTGTTTCCGGCACGAGGGCGTGGTCCTCGGCAACCGGCAGCGCACCCGGGACCTCGCGTGGCTGGCGGGCACCTGGGAACTGGCGCTGGCCGACGGCCGGACGCTG
>NZ_JBEOWS010000033.1:0-45069 GCF_040296125.1 Streptomyces sp. NPDC002265
AAACGCCCGGTTACATTCCGAACCCGGAAGCTAAGCCTCACAGCGCCGATGGTACTGCAGGGGGGACCCTGTGGGAGAGTAGGACGCCGCCGAACAATCATTCAAAGGGTTGGTCCCTGAACTTCTGTTCAGGGACCAACCCTTTTTTGTTGGTCGACACTTGACGTTCACATTCCGCTACGAGCATCGACGGCATGGGTACTGCCGCAATACTCAGGGCCGCCGGTGTCGGAATCGGTGACGAGGTCATCGTGCCGGCTTTCGGGAACATGGAGGTCGCCGAGGCGGCGACCCTGGCCGGTGCGCTCCCGGTGTTCGCCGACATAGATCCGGTCACCTACTGCCTCGACGTGTCGGCTGTCGAAGCCTCCGTGACCTCGCGGACGGCGGCCGTCGTGGCCGTACACCGCTTCGGCCGACCGGCCGACGTCGCCCGTCTCCACGCACTCGGACAGCGGCACGGACTGCTCGTACTGCAGCAGGGGGAGTCCGAGGCGCCGTACGACGAGGTCGCCCAGCGCCGGCAGCGTGCCGCGTACCTCGACGGGAAGCTGCGCGGGGTGCGCACGCCCGACGGGGGTGACGGACACACCTACCAGCAGTACGTCGTCCGGGTCCCCGGGAACGGGCGGCCCGACCGTGACGCCTTTGCACGCGCCCTGCGCGGCAGGGGAGTTGACTGCCGGGTGCCGGTGAAGACACCGGTGCACCGGCTGCCCGAGTTCCGGCGCTGCGTGTCCCTGCCGGAGACCGAACTGGCCGCCGACGAGACGCTCGCGCTGCCCGTGGAAGCGTCCCTGACGAAGCGGGACATGCAGCGGATCGTGGCCGCGTGCAATGCGCTCGGAGGATTGCTCCAGCCCGCCTTCTGAGCGAGTTGGGAGCACGGGTCTGTTCGGGGTATGCTCTATTTCGTTGCCGCGAGGGAAACCTCGAAAACGCAACTGGCCCCTATAGCTCAGTCGGCAGAGCGTCTCCATGGTAAGGAGAAGGTCAACGGTTCGATTCCGTTTGGGGGCTCCACCAGAAAGGCCCCGCCCATCGGGCGGGGCCTTTCTCATGTCCTGTTCCCTGCCGCCTAATCGTGCTGGAGGCCCGGGACCCGCATTGCGAGGATCGCCATGTCGTCCGACGGGGCGTCCGAAGCGAAACGCTCCACCGCGCGCATGATGCGCGCCGCGACCGCGCCGGCCGTCAGGCCCGTGCACGTCGTGAGGACGTCGGTGAGGCCGTCGTCGCCCAGCATGCGGGTGCCTTCGCGGCGTTCGGTGACCCCGTCCGTGACACACAGCAGGACGTCCCCCGGATCGAGGGTGACCGTCTGCTCGTACAGCTCCAGGTCCTCGATGACGCCGAGCAGCGGCTGGGGTTCGGCGGCTGCCTCGACCGTGCCGTCCTGGCGCAGCCGGAGCGGCAGCGGGTGACCGGCGCAGACCACCTTCAGTTCCGCGCTGCCGTCCGGCTGGGGGCGCATCTCGCCGTACAGGAGGGTCAGGAAGCGGCTGCGGGCGCCCTCGTCGAGGATCGCCGAGTTCAGGCGCTCCAGCACGGCCGGGCCGCTGAGGCCCTCGCGGGCCAGCAGTCGCAGCGCGTGCCGGGCGAGGCCCGTGACCGCCGCCGCGTTCGGTCCGGTACCGCAGACGTCGCCGATGGCGAAGCCGTAGGCGCCGTCGCTGATCGGGAACAGGTCGTAGAAGTCGCCGCCGACCTCGTTGCCCTCGCCGGCCGCGCGGTAGATGACCTCGACCTCGACGCCGTCGATGGTGGGCAGCTCGGGCGGCAGCAGGCTGCGCTGGAGCGACTGGCTGATCGCCGTGCGCTCCGAGTAGAGGCGGGCGTTGTCGAGGGCCAGGGCGGCGCGCCGGCTCAGGTCCTCGGCCAGTTCCAGGATCTCCTGGCGGAAGTGTTCGTCGGTCGGCTTGCCGAGCGTCAGCATGCCGATGACGCGGTTGCGGGCGACCAGCGGGAGGACCACCGTCTCACCGCCGACCGCGGCCGCCGTGGCCAGCGTCGGACCGATGCGCGAGGCGGCATGGTGGATCGGGGCGCCGCCGCTGAGCCCCAGGCTGCGCATGGAGCTGCGCAGGGCCGCCTGGTGGGCCACTTCACCCGGAGCCGTCCAGACGCGCGCGCCCGGGGTGGGGACCGGGTCCGGCGGGGCGATCTTGGACAGGAGCGACTTGATGCCGTCGATCAGCTCCTCGTCCTCGTGCAGCACATAGGACAGGTACGGCTCGGAGGCCTGGTCGGCGATCGTGTACACGGCGCACCAGGTGGCCAGGGTGGGCACCGTCATCTGGGCCATCAGGGCCAGGGTCTGGTCCCGGTCCAGGGTGCCGGCCAGCAGGTCGGAGGCCTCGACGAGGAAGCTCAGGGAGCCCCGGCGCAGGCGCTCCAGTTCGCCCAGGCGGGCCGACTCCACCGCGAGCGCGATGCGGTCCGCGGCGAACTGGAGGCGCAGCGCCTCCTCGTTGGAGTATCTGCCCGGGGCCTCGGCGGCCACCCCGAGGGAGCCGGTGAGCCGGCCTTCGACCTTCAGCGGGACCGTCACGACCGAGCGCATGCCGGTGGCGTTCAGCAGGGGCACGGCGCCGGGGACGGCCGCGAGGTCCTCGTGGACGGCGGGCATACGGGCCGAGCCGTAGCGGCCGGGGCCCGCCTCGACGGGGACCCGGGCGAAGCGCTGGCGCGCGGAGGGCAGTCCGGTCGAGGCGCGGACCTCCAACTCCGTTTCGTCGTCGGTGGCCAGGAGCAGGAAGGCCGAGTCGCCGTCGAGCATGTCGCGGGCGCGCTCCACCGTGCGCTGGAGGAGACCGTCGAGGTCGTCCGGGGCCGGGGAGCCGATGAACACCTCGAAGGGGTCGGCGCCCTGGATGTCGGAGGAGGAGCCCGCGTCGGAGGCCGGGACGCGCAACGGGGTCTGGAGGACGGCGCGTTCGTGGTCGCGGACGAGCAGGCAGACCGTGGACGGCTCGCCGCCGGTGTCGCGGACGCGCAGATGGGAGGCGTAGACCGGGATCACCCGGCCGCCCGCGGTGCGCAGGCCGTAACTGCCTTCCCAGCGCGAGAGTTGAAGGGCCTCCGCGATG
This sequence comes from Streptomyces sp. NPDC002265, assembly GCF_040296125.1. NCBI lineage: Bacteria > Bacillati > Actinomycetota > Actinomycetes > Kitasatosporales > Streptomycetaceae > Streptomyces > Streptomyces sp. NPDC002265. The sequence continues at coordinate 3,090 of NZ_JBEOWS010000033.1, forward strand.
CCGGTGCCCGTGCCGGGGGTGTGCGGCCAGGCGGCGAGATCGGTGAGGGGCTTGCCGGTGACCTGGTCCGCGGCGTAGCCGAAGAGTTCCTCGGCGTCCTCGTTCCAGGCGATGATCGCGCCGTTGCGGTCGATCTGGACGACGGCGACGCGGACCCGGCCGTCGGCGAGCGGGAGGAGGTGGGCGGGCAGCGAGGGGCCCGCGGAACGGGTGCCCACCGGGCGTGCGGGCAGGTCGAGTTGGAACCAGACGTTCTTGTGGGTCGGTGTGTACTCGACGCCCCACCGGCCCGCCAGGGCCGCGCACAGCTGAAGTCCGCGCCCGCCCTCGCGGTCGGGGCTGCCCATGTTGACGGCGGCGCCCTGGAGCGGGATCTCCCGCTCGGGGTAGCGGTCGGAGACCTCGATGCGTGCGCCGTCGTCGCTGCGCAGACACAGGACGTCCGCGGCCGTGCCCGCGTGGACCACGGCGTTGGTCACCAGTTCGCTGGTGAGGACCACCGCGTCGTCGACGATGTCGGCGAAGCCCCACCCCTGGAGGGTGTCGCGGACGAAGGAGCGGGCGGTTGCTACGGAGCGCCCGACGGGCTCGAAGCTGGCGGCCGCGCGCGCGGTGATCACAGAACTCCTCGGCCGGTCGTCTGCGTGCAGGGTTCCCGGGCCGACCGGAAGGCGCGGGGCCTGCGGGGCGAGGCCGTTCGTCGGCCGGGGTTCCGGGGTCGGTCCCCCGGGGATCAGTCCGGTGGTCATGTGTGCGGCCGCCCCTCCGATGCCCGCTGGTGCTCGTGCCACCGCCCAGGCCGGATGCGCCGGCACGGCTGGACAGCCGCATGCAAGGTTACTTACCTTCCCTGCCCGCGCGGATGCCGGTCGTCCGTGTTTCCGTCCGGAGGGTGTGCGGACGATGTGCGAAGCTGCCGAACTGTTATGGCCTGGTTCGGTGAGGGTGAAACACTGGGCAAGCTTCCGGTGAAGGAACCGGCAGGCTGAGTGGGTACTGCGGATGGTGGGCAGCAGCCCCTCGGGCGGTCTGACCGCATCGGGCACAAGCAGGCAGCATGACACCGGTACGCCGATCGGGAGTGCCGGGGCACAGAGCGGCAATGGTCGACCCTTGCGGGAGGGACACAGTGGAGTCTGGCGCACCTACGCGGGCCACGAAGGCGCGCGCGAAAGGCGGACAGTCCCCTAGTAGCAGCCGGGGCAAGGGGCGCAACGGCACCACCACGGTGGACACGGCTGCCCTGAACCGGTTGCTCGTCGCTCTGCTGGCCATGCGGGACGGGAACTTCCGCAAGCGGCTCACGGTGTCCGGGGACGGCGTGATGTCGGAGATCGCGGCGGTCTTCAACGAGGTCGCCGACCGCAATCTGCATCTCACGGGCGAGTTGTCGCGGGTGCGGCGCATGGTCGGACGTGAGGGAAAGCTCACCGAACGCCTGGAGACGGGGGCCTGCGAGGGTTCTTGGGCGACCGCGATCGACAACTCCAACGCGCTCGTGGACGATCTCGTACGGCCTGTCTCCGAGGTCAGCCGGGTGTTGTCGGGGGTGGCCGAGGGTGATCTGTCGCCGCGGATGGATCTGCGGACCCAGGGGCCGGACGGGCCGGGGCATCCGCTGCGCGGGGAGTTCCTGAAGGTCGGGCGTACGGTCAACAACCTGGTCGACCAGTTGTCGACGTTCACCGACGAGGTCACGCGGGTGGCCAGCGAGGTCGGTACGGAGGGCAAGCTGGGCGGTCAGGCCCAGGTGCGCGGCATGTCGGGTTCCTGGAAGGACCTCACGGACTCCGTCAACACGATGGCGTACCGGCTGACGGCCCAGGTGCGCGACATCGCCCTGGTGACGACGGCGGTCGCCAAGGGTGATCTGTCCCGCAAGGTCACGGTGCACGTGGCCGGCGAGATGCTGGAGCTGAAGAACACCGTCAACACGATGGTGGACCAGCTCTCCGCGTTCTCCTCCGAGGTGACGCGGGTGGCCCGCGAGGTGGGCACCGAGGGCATCCTGGGCGGTCAGGCCCAGGTGACCGGTGTCGACGGGGTGTGGAAGGAACTCACCGACTCGGTGAACACCATGGCCGGTAACCTCACGGCCCAGGTGCGGGGGATCGCGGAGGTGACCACCGCGGTCGCCAGCGGTGACCTGTCTCGGAAGGTGACCGTGCAGGCGCGCGGCGAGGTCGCCCAGCTCGCCGACACGATCAACCAGATGACCGAGACCCTGCGGGTGTTCGCGGACGAGGTCACGCGGGTGGCCAACGAGGTCGGTGGCGAGGGGCGGCTCGGCGGGCAGGCGAACGTGCCGGGGGCCGCGGGCACCTGGAAGGACCTGACGGACTCCGTCAACACCGTCTTCCGGAACCTGACCACGCAGGTGCGGGACATCGCCGCCGTGACGACGGCCGTGGCCAGCGGTGATCTGTCCCGCAAGGTCACGGTGGACGTGGCCGGCGAGATGCTGGAGCTGAAGAACACGGTCAACGGGATGGTGGACCAGCTGTCCGCCTTCGGCGCCGAGGTCACCCGCGTCGCCCGGGAGATCGGCAACGAGGGCGAGCTGGGCGGCCAGGCCCAGGTGCCCGGGGTCGCGGGCGACTGGAAGGACCTGACGGACTCCGTCAACACGGCGTTCCGCAACCTCACCGGGCAGGTGCGCAACATCGCCCAGGTGACGACGGCGGTCGCCAACGGTGATCTGTCCCAGAAGGTCACGGTGGACGTGGCCGGTGAGATGCTCCAGCTGAAGAACACCGTGAACACGATGGTGGACCAGCTGTCGTCGTTCGCCGACCAGGTCATCCAGATGGGCCGCGAGGTGGGTACGGAGGGCCGGCTCGGCGGTCAGGCCCAGGTGCCCGGGGTGTCCGGCACCTGGAAGGAACTCACCGACTCCGTCAACTCCATCACCGGCAATCTGACCGCCCAGGTGCGGCAGATCGCGCAGGTGACGACGGCGGTGGCGCGGGGTGATCTGTCGCAGAAGATCACCGTGGACGCGCGCGGCGAGATCCTGGAGCTGAAGATCACCATCAACACGATGGTGGACCAGCTGTCCGCGTTCGCCGACCAGGTGACCAAGGTGGCCCGCGAGGTGGGTACGGACGGGCGTCTCGGCGGTCAGGCGCAGGTGCCCGGTGTCGCCGGTGTGTGGCGGGACCTGACCGACTCGGTGAACGGCATGGCCGGCAACCTCACCGCCCAGGTGCGCAACATCGCGCAGGTCGCCACGGCGGTGGCGCGGGGTGATCTGTCGCAGAAGATCACCGTGGACGCGCGCGGCGAGATCCTGGAGCTGAAGAACACCCTGAACACGATGGTGGACCAGCTGTCGTCGTTCGCGGAGCAGGTGACGCGGGTGGCCCGCGAGGTGGGCACCGAGGGCATGCTGGGCGGTCAGGCGGAGGTGCAGGGGGTCGCGGGCACCTGGAAGGACCTCACCCAGTCCGTGAACTTCATGGCGAACAACCTGACCATCCAGGTCCGCAACATCGCCGAGGTCACGACGGCGGTCGCCAAGGGCGACCTGTCGAAGAAGATCACCGTCGACGCCAAGGGCGAGATCCTCGAACTCGTCACGACCGTCAACACGATGGTGGACCAGCTGTCGTCGTTCGCGGAGCAGGTGACGCGGGTGGCCCGTGAGGTGGGCACCGAGGGCATCCTCGGCGGCCAGGCGCACGTGCCGGGCGTCACGGGCATCTGGAAGGACCTCAGCGACAACGTCAACCTGATGGCCAAGAACCTGACCGTGCAGGTGCGCAACATCTCGCAGGTCGCGGCGGCCGTCGCCAACGGCGACCTGACGCGGACGGTGACGATCGACGCGAGCGGTGAGGTCGCCCAGCTCGCGGAGACCTTCAACACCATGGTGAAGACGCTGAGTTCGTTCGCCGAGCAGGTCACCAAGGTGGCCCGCGAGGTGGGCACGGACGGCATCCTCGGCGGCCAGGCGCACGTGCCCGGTGTGGCCGGCACCTGGAAGGACCTCACCGAGTCGGTGAACCAGATGGCGTCCAACCTGACCGGTCAGGTGCGCAACATCGCGATGGTGACGACCGCCATCGCCAAGGGTGACCTGACGAAGAAGATCGACATCGACGCGCGCGGTGAGATCCTGGAGCTGAAGACCACCATCAACACGATGGTCGACCAGCTGTCCTCGTTCGCCGAGGAGGTCACCCGGGTGGCCCGTGAGGTGGGCACGGAGGGCCAGCTGGGCGGCCAGGCACGCGTGCGTGACGTCGACGGCACCTGGCGCGACCTCACCGAGTCGGTGAACGAGATGGCCGGGAACCTGACCCGGCAGGTGCGCGCCATCGCGCGCGTGGCGGCCGCGGTGACCCGCGGCGACCTGAACCTGAAGATCGACGTGGACGCCTCCGGTGAGATCGAGGAGCTCCAGGGCTCGGTCAACAAGATGATCGCCAACCTGCGCGACACCACGATCGCCAACAAGGAGCAGGACTGGCTCAAGGGCAACCTGGCCCGTATCTCCGCGCTGATGCAGGGCCGCCGCGACCTGGAGGACGTCGCCTCGCTGATCATGAGCGAGCTGACCCCGGTGGTCTCCGCGCAGCACGGCGCGTTCTTCGTCGCGATGCCGCTGGTCGACGGCAAGGAGGTGGGTGGCGGCGCGGACGACCGGTACGAGCTGCGCATGCTGGGCTCGTACGGCTACTCGATGGGCTCCATGCCGAGCTCGTTCGGGCCGGGTGAGGCGCTGGTGGGCACGGCGGCCGAGGAGAAGCGCACGATCCTCGTGGAGAACGCGCCGAGCGGCTATCTGAAGATCGCGTCCGGGCTCGGCGAGGCGCCGCCCGCGCAGGTGATCGTGCTGCCGGTGCTCTTCGAGGGCAAGGTGCTCGGGATCATCGAGCTGGCGTCGTTCACGCCGTTCACGCAGATCCAGAAGGACTTCCTCAACCAGATCGCCGAGATGATCGCGACCAGCGTCAACACCATCTCGGTCAACACCAAGACGGAGCAGTTGCTGAAGCAGTCGCAGGAGCTCACCGAGCAACTGCGCGAGCGCTCCGTGGAGTTGGAGCAGCGGCAGAAGGCCCTTCAGGCGTCCAACGCCGAACTGGAGGAGAAGGCCGAGCTGCTGGCCCAGCAGAACCGTGACATCGAGGTGAAGAACACCGAGATCGAGGAGGCGCGGCAGGTCCTGGAGGAGCGCGCCGAGCAACTCGCCGTGTCGATGCGCTACAAGAGCGAGTTCCTGGCCAACATGTCGCACGAGCTGCGTACGCCGCTGAACTCGCTGCTGATCCTGGCCAAGCTGCTCGCCGACAACGCCGAGGGCAATCTCTCCCCGAAGCAGGTCGAGTTCGCCGAGACGATCCACGGGGCCGGGTCCGACCTGCTTCAGCTGATCAACGACATCCTGGACCTGTCGAAGGTCGAGGCGGGCAAGATGGACGTCTCCCCGACGCGCATCGCGCTGGTGCAGCTCGTCGACTATGTGGAGGCCACCTTCCGGCCGTTGACCGCGGAGAAGGGGCTCGATCTGTCCGTACGGGTGTCGCCCGAGCTGCCCGCCACCCTGCACACCGACGAGCAGCGGTTGCTCCAGGTGCTGCGCAACCTGCTGTCCAACGCGGTGAAGTTCACCGACTCCGGGTCGGTGGAGCTGGTGATCAGGCCGGCCGGGGCGGATGTTCCGGTGGCGATCCGGGAGCAGTTGCTGGAGGCCGGTTCGCTCGGCGCCCCGGATGCGCCGCTGATCGCGTTCTCGGTGACCGACACGGGGATCGGGATCGCGGCCGGCAAGATGCGGGTGATCTTCGAGGCGTTCAAGCAGGCGGACGGGACGACCAGCCGCAAGTACGGCGGTACGGGTCTCGGGCTGTCGATCTCGCGGGAGATCGCGCAGCTGCTCGGCGGCGAGATCCACGCGCAGAGCGAGCCGGGCCGGGGTTCGACCTTCACGTTGTACCTGCCGCTGCACCCGAGCGAGCTGCCCCCGCACGGCTACCAGCAGCCGGTGCCGACCCTGGAGGCGGGCGAGCTGGTGGCGTCCGAGGGCGATCTGTCCGTGTTCTCCGAGGCGGAGGTCGAGACGCCGGCCGAGGTGAAGTCGTACCGCGAGACGCAGAACGGTCCGGCCGCGCTCTTCCGGCGCCGTCGCCGGGGCGCGCCGGGGCTGGAGCAGGGCATCGGGCAGCCGGAGCAGTGGCAGACCGGGCAGGGGCCCGAGGAGCGGTCCGCGCAGGGCTTCCGGTTCGGGGGCGAGAAGGTGCTCATCGTCGACGACGACATCCGCAACGTGTTCGCGCTCACCAGCGTCCTGGAGCAGCACGGGCTGTCGGTGCTGTACGCCGAGAACGGGCGCGAGGGCATCGAGGTGCTGGAGCAGCACGACGACGTGGCGGTCGTTCTGATGGACATCATGATGCCCGAGATGGACGGGTATGCGACGACCACCGCGATCCGCAGGATGCCGCAGTTCTCCGGGCTGCCGATCATCGCGCTGACCGCGAAGGCGATGAAGGGCGACCGGGAGAAGGCGATCGAATCGGGCGCGTCCGACTATGTGACGAAGCCGGTCGATCCCGACCATCTGCTGGCCGTGATGGAGCAGTGGATGCGGCAGTAGTGGCGGTATCGGTCGGAGTTCGCACAGGGCTGGTGCGGATGTGGCGGGATCCTCGGGAGTTCACACGGAGTTGCTGACGCAGTGTGTCCGAAGCCGTGTAGAAGTACGGTATTCGGGGAACCTTCTGGTCTCCTGCTGCGTTTCTGCTACGTGCACAGTGACATCGCGGTGACAGGGTGTGGCGACGGGCGGGGTGCGGCTACCATGACCGGCACGAGGACGGGCGACGCAAGGGAGTCGTCCGCTGGGGCGGCACCAGGTGGTGCTTTCCCAAGTCCTGCGGACCGGGGAGGCCCCATGCCGGGGCGAGGAGGGCGGGCCATGGTGCAGAAGGCCAAGATCCTCCTGGTCGATGACCGGCCGGAGAATCTGCTGGCGCTGGAGGCGATCCTCTCTGCGCTCGATCAGACGCTGGTGCGGGCATCGTCCGGGGAGGAAGCGCTCAAGGCGCTGCTGACGGACGACTTCGCGGTCATTCTGCTGGACGTCCAGATGCCGGGAATGGACGGTTTCGAAACAGCCGCACACATCAAGCGACGGGAACGGACCCGGGACATCCCGATCATCTTCCTCACCGCGATCAACCACGGTCCCCATCACACCTTCCGCGGTTACGCGGCGGGCGCGGTGGACTACATCTCGAAGCCCTTCGATCCGTGGGTGCTGCGCGCGAAGGTGTCCGTTTTCGTCGAGCTGTACATGAAGAACTGCCAGCTGCGGGAGCAGGCGGCGCTGCTGCGGCTCCAGTTGGAGGGCGGCGGCAAGGCCGTGGCCGGCGGGGCGAAGGAGTCGCCCGGTCTGCTTGCGGAGCTCTCCGCGCGCCTCGCGGCCGTCGAGGAGCAGGCCGAGGCGCTGTCCAAGCAGCTCGACGACGACTCCGCCGACGCGGCGGCGGTGGCCACTGCGGCCCACCTCGAACGCAAGCTGACCGGGCTGCGCCGGGCCCTGGACGCCCTGGAGCCGGGTACCGGCGGCACGGCCCCGGTCCCGTCGCAGAACTGACGCGCGGTGAAGTCGCGGGTACGTGTGAACCCGCGTCAGTTCCGGGCCCCCACAAGGGCGACACGAACGGGTGAAGCATTGGCCACACGTGTCCGCTGTCGCCTCCACCGGTAACCTCACACCTATGGCCTCACGTTCCTCCGCAGCCAAGAAGCCGCCCGCGAAGAAGGCGGCCGCTTCAGCGAAGGCTCCGGCGAAGGCCGCTGCCAAGAAACCCCCGGCGAAGAAGGCACCTGCCAAGAAGGCCGCGGCGAAGAAGGCCGCGCCCCCCAAGCCGGCGCCCAGCCCCACCGGGGGCGTCTACCGGCTCGTCCGCGCCCTCTGGCTCGGCCTTGCGCACGCCGTCGGCGCGGTGTTCCGGGGCATAGGGCAGGGCGCGAAGAACCTCGACCCGGCGCACCGCAAGGACGGCGTGGCGCTGCTGCTGTTCGGTCTCGCGCTGATCGTCGCCGCCGGCACCTGGGCCGACCTGCGCGGCCCGGTCGGCGATCTCGTCGAGATCCTGGTGACCGGTGCCTTCGGCCGTCTCGACCTGCTCGTCCCGGTCCTGCTCGCGGCCATCGCCGTGCGCTTCGTAAGGCACCCCGAGAAGCCGGAGGCCAACGGCCGGATCGTGATCGGCCTGTCCGCGCTCGTCATCGGTGTGCTCGGCCAGGTCCACATCGCCTGCGGCTCGCCCGCCCGCAGCGACGGCATGCAGGCGATAAGGGACGCCGGCGGTCTCATCGGCTGGGGCGTGGCGACCCCGTTGACGTACGGCATGGGCGATGTGCTGGCCGTGCCGCTGCTCGTGCTGCTCACCGTCTTCGGGCTGCTCGTGGTCACGGCGACCCCGGTCAACGCCGTCCCGCAGCGGCTGCGGGCGCTCGCCGTACGGCTGGGCGTACTGCACGACCCCGCGGCGGACGACCTCACCGACGACGACGAGCGGTACGACGAGCAGTGGCGCGAGGGACTGCCCGCACGCTCCCGCAGACAGCCGGGCGCCGCCCGGCCGTACGACCCGGACGACGCGGAGCAGGAGGCGCTGTCCCGGCGCCGCGGCCGCCCCCGGCGCTCCGCGGTGCCGCAGCCGGACATGGGGCGCCAGCCGGACGCCGTGGACGTGGCCGCGGCCGCCGCGGCGGCGCTCGACGGCGCGGTGCTGCACGGTATGCCGCCCTCGCCGATCGTCGCCGACCTCACCCAGGGCGTCAGCGTCGCCGACCGCGAGCCGACCGCGCCGACGCCCGCCCCCACGCCCGTGCCGGCGGCGCGGCCCAAGCAGGAGCGGCTCCCGGTCGGCGCGGTCCCCGACCTGACCAAGGCGGCACCCGAACACCCGCGCGACCTGCCGCCGCGCGCCGAACAGCTCCAGCTGTCCGGGGACATCACCTATGCGCTGCCCTCGCTCGACCTGCTGGAGCGCGGCGGGCCCGGCAAGGCGCGCAGCGCCGCCAATGACGCCGTCGTCGCCTCGCTGACGAACGTCTTCACCGAGTTCAAGGTGGACGCGGCCGTCACCGGGTTCACCCGTGGGCCGACGGTCACGCGCTACGAGGTCGAGCTCGGCCCCGCCGTGAAGGTCGAGCGCATCACCGCGCTCACCAAGAACATCGCGTACGCCGTCGCCAGTCCGGACGTGCGGATCATCAGCCCGATCCCCGGCAAGTCGGCGGTCGGCATCGAGATCCCGAACACCGACCGGGAGATGGTCAACCTCGGGGACGTGCTGCGCCTCGCGGACGCCGCCGAGGACGACCACCCGATGCTGGTGGCGCTCGGCAAGGACGTCGAGGGCGGCTATGTGATGGCCAACCTCGCGAAGATGCCGCACATCCTGGTGGCCGGAGCCACCGGTTCCGGCAAGTCCTCGTGCATCAACTGCCTCATCACCTCGGTCATGGTCCGGGCGACCCCCGAGGACGTCCGGATGGTCCTCGTCGACCCCAAGCGCGTGGAGCTGACCGCGTACGAGGGAATTCCGCACCTGATCACGCCGATCATCACCAACCCCAAGCGGGCCGCCGAGGCGTTGCAGTGGGTGGTGCGGGAGATGGACCTGCGCTACGACGACCTCGCGGCGTTCGGGTTCCGGCACATCGACGACTTCAACGAGGCCATCAGGAACGGCAAGGTGAAGCTGCCCGAGGGCAGCGAGCGCGAGCTCAGCCCGTACCCGTACCTGCTGGTCATCGTCGACGAGCTCGCCGACCTGATGATGGTCGCGCCGCGGGACGTCGAGGACGCGATCGTGCGCATCACCCAGTTGGCCCGCGCGGCCGGCATCCACCTGGTGCTGGCGACCCAGCGGCCGTCCGTCGACGTGGTCACCGGCCTGATCAAGGCGAACGTGCCGTCGCGGCTCGCGTTCGCCACCTCCTCGCTCGCCGACAGCCGGGTCATCCTCGACCAGCCGGGCGCCGAGAAGCTGATCGGCAAGGGCGACGGGCTGTTCCTGCCGATGGGGGCCAACAAACCCACCCGTATGCAGGGCGCGTTCGTGACCGAGGACGAGGTCGCGGCCATCGTCCGGCACTGCAAGGATCAGATGACCCCGGTCTTCCGGGAAGACGTCGTGGTCGGCACCAAACAGAAGAAGGAGATCGACGAGGACATCGGCGACGACCTGGACCTGCTGTGCCAGGCGGCCGAACTGGTGGTATCCACCCAGTTCGGGTCGACGTCCATGCTCCAGCGCAAGCTCCGGGTCGGCTTCGCCAAGGCCGGGCGGCTGATGGACCTGATGGAGTCCCGTGGCGTGGTCGGACCCAGCGAGGGGTCCAAGGCACGTGACGTACTGGTGAAGCCGGACGAACTCGACGGCGTGCTCGCGGTGATCCGCGGTGATTCTGAAGGATAATAGGGACACCGGCGCGCGTCGGCAGGTCGGCAGCGGGCTCCGTACCGCAGGATGATGTTGGATCGTGACCCATCCGTAAGCGATCAACGGCAACCGTTTCCCCCCGGCATACGTCAACTTGGAGGAAGCGCAAAGCCGCTGCCGAACCGTCGGGACGACCGGCCATTCCGATGGCGTACAAAGTCCTGCCGCCCGGTTGCCCCACCCTTTCGTACCACCCCTAGACTGAACTTCCAGCACAGGTGGCTACTCGCTCGAAAGGCGCCCCCGTGTCCATCGGCAACTCCCCTGAAGACGAGCGTCCGTTCGAGGACGATCGTGAGGATGCCCACCTTTCCATCGGCCGCACTCTGCAGCAGGCGCGCATCGCCGCCGGGCTGACCGTAGACGACGTCAGTACCGCCACCCGGGTGCGTATCGCCATCGTGCACGCCATCGAGGCGGACGACTTCGCCCCGTGCGGCGGCGACGTCTACGCCCGCGGTCACCTCAGGACCCTGGCCAAGGCCGTCCACCTCGACCCCGAGCCCCTGCTGGCCCAGTTCTCCGCCGAGCGTGGTGGCCGCCCGGCACCCACCCCGGCCGCACCCCTGTTCGAGGCGGAGCGCATCCGTCCCGAGCGGCGCGGACCCAACTGGACCGCGGCCATGGTCGCCGCCATCGTCGCGGTGGTCGGCTTCGTCGGCTTCACCGCCTTCAAGGGCGGCGACGGCGACAGCCGGGACCAGATCGCCGAAGGCTCCACGCCCACGACGAGCACCACCGCCTCCGCCACGCCGAAGAAGGACAGCAAGCCCGTCGACCCCAAGCCGGAGCCGTCCGACAGCGCCATCGCGGCCGCCCCGCAGGACAAGGTGACCGTCCAGGTCAGCGCCGCCGACGGCCGCAGCTGGATCTCCGCCAAGGACCACAACGGCCGGCTGCTCTTCGACGGACTGCTCAAGCAGGGCGAGTCCAAGACCTTCCAGGACTCCTCGAAGATCAACCTGGTGCTCGGCGACGCCGGCGCCATCCAGCTCTACGTCAACGGCAAGAAGATCGAGGACGACTTCCAGCAGGGCGCCGTGGAGCGTCTGACGTACACGAAGGGCGACCCGCAGGTCGGGTGACCCTGTGAACACGTGAACCGGTACGGGGTTGGCCAAGATCGGCCAACCCCGTCGACGTGGGGTGTCAGCGGGACGAAGTAGTCTTGAGCCCATGCCTGAACGCCGTACCGTCGCACTCGTCACCCTTGGCTGCGCCCGTAACGAGGTGGACTCGGAGGAGCTCGCAGGCCGCTTGGAGGCGGACGGCTGGGACCTCGTGGAGGACGCCGCGAACGCGGACGTCGCCGTCGTCAACACCTGCGGCTTCGTCGACGCCGCCAAGAAGGACTCCGTGGACGCCCTCCTGGAGGCCAACGATCTCAAGGGCCGGGGCAGAACCCAGGCCGTCGTGGCGGTCGGCTGCATGGCCGAGCGGTACGGCAAGGAGCTCGCCGAGGCCCTCCCCGAGGCCGACGGAGTGCTCGGTTTCGACGACTACACCGACATCTCCGACCGCCTCCAGACCATCCTGTCCGGCGGCATCCACGCCGCCCACACCCCGCGCGACCGGCGCAAGCTGCTGCCGATCAGCCCGGCCGAGCGGCAGGACGCGGGCGCCGAGGTGGCCCTCCCCGGGCACGGCGCCCCCACGGACCTCCCCGAGGGCGTGGCCCCGGTCTCCGGGCCCCGGGCGCCCCTGCGCCGCCGTCTGGACGGCTCCCCGGTCGCCTCCGTGAAGCTCGCCTCCGGCTGCGACCGGCGCTGCTCCTTCTGCGCCATCCCGTCCTTCCGCGGCTCCTTCATCTCGCGCCGCCCGAGCGACGTGCTGAACGAGACGCGCTGGCTGGCCGAGCAGGGCGTGAAGGAGATCATGCTGGTCTCCGAGAACAACACCTCGTACGGCAAGGACCTGGGCGACATCCGGCTGCTGGAGTCGCTGCTGCCCGAGCTCGCCGACGTCGACGGCATCGAGAGGGTGCGGGTCAGCTACCTCCAGCCCGCCGAGATGCGGCCCGGCCTGATCGACGTGCTGACCTCGACCCCCAAGGTCGTGCCCTACTTCGATCTCTCCTTCCAGCACTCGGCACCCGCGGTGCTGCGCTCGATGCGCCGCTTCGGCGACACCGACCGCTTCCTGGAGCTGCTCGACACCATCCGCGGCAAGGCCCCGGAGGCCGGCGTGCGCTCCAACTTCATCGTGGGCTTCCCGGGCGAGTCCGAGTCCGACCTGGCCGAGCTGGAGCGTTTCCTCAACGGCGCGCGGCTCGATGCCATCGGCGTCTTCGGGTACTCCGACGAGGAGGGCACCGAGGCGGCGACCTACGACAACAAGCTCGACGAGGACGTCGTCGCCGAGCGGCTGGCCCGGATCTCCCGGCTGGCCGAGGAACTCGTCTCGCAGCGGGCCGAGGAGCGCCTGGGCGAGACCGTGCGGGTCCTGGTGGAGTCGGTGGACTCGGAGGACGGCGCGTACGGCCGCGGGGCGCACCAGGCCCCGGAGACCGACGGACAGGTGCTGCTCACCAGCGGCGCCGGACTGAGCGTCGGCCGTATCGTCGAGGCGAAGGTGGTCGGTACGGAGGGTGTCGACCTCGTGGCCGAGCCGCTCGTCGGCTCGCCCGCGTGTCCTGAGGAGGCGGGCAGATGACGGGTGTCCCGGCAGCAGCGGCGGGCGGCCCCGCGAAGGCGCGCACGGTGAACGAGCCGTCCGGCAAGGGCGCCGCGTCGGCGACCGGGTCGGGAGCCGGCCGCGCATCCGGCGCGGGCCGCGGCTCTGCCGCCGCTCGCGAGTCCGGTGCGGTCCGCGACTCCGTCGCCGGCCGCGAGTCCGGTGCCGCGCAGGGAGAGCACGAAAACGGGAAGTCGGCACGGCGCGAGAAGCTGACGGCCGCGGCCGTCAACCAGGCCAGCGTCTGGAACATCGCCAATCTGCTGACCATGCTCCGGCTGATCCTGGTGCCCGGCTTCGTGGCCCTGCTGCTCGCCGACGGCGGATACGACCCCGCGTGGCGCTCGCTCGCCTGGGCGGCCTTCGCCATCGCGATGATCACCGACCTGTTCGACGGTCATCTGGCCCGCACCTACAACCTCGTCACCGACTTCGGGAAGATCGCCGACCCCATCGCCGACAAGGCGATCATGGGCGCGGCGCTGATCTGTCTCTCCTGGCTGGGCGACCTGCCCTGGTGGGTGACCGGAGTCATCCTCGGCCGGGAGCTCGGCGTCACGCTGATCCGTTTCCTCGTCATCCGGTACGGCGTCATCCCGGCGAGCCGGGGCGGCAAGCTCAAGACGCTCGCCCAGGGCATCGCCGTCGGGATGTACGTCCTGGCACTGACGGGTTGGCTGGCCACCGCGAGGTTCTGGGTGATGGCGGTGGCGGTCGTCCTGACCGTGGTCACCGGACTCGACTACGTGAGACAGGCCATCGTGCTGCGCAGGCAGGGAATCGCCGAGCGCAAAGCCGCGTCGGAGGAGGCGGGGGCGTGAGTTCCGCGGCCGCCGACCTGGTGCGACTACTCACGGTGAAGGGCGAGACGGTCGCCGTCGCCGAGTCGCTCACCGGCGGTCTGGTCGCGGCGGAGATCACCGCGGTCTCCGGGGCCTCCAAGGTGTTCCGGGGGTCGGTGACCGCGTACGCCACCGACCTCAAGCACGCGCTGCTGGGAGTCGACCCCACTCTGCTGGCCGAGCGCGGGGCGGTGGATCCGCAGGTCGCGGCAGAGATGGCGGCGGGAGTCCGCAAGGCGCTGGGTGCCGACTGGGGCCTCGCGACCACCGGCGTGGCCGGCCCCGAACCGCAGGACGGCCAACCGGTCGGGACGGTCTTCGTGGCCCTGGACGGCCCTCCCGCGGCGCATTCCGGTTCTGCCGGCGGCGGAAAAGTGATGGCGCTGCGGTTGAACGGCGACCGCGCGGAAATCCGTATGGAGAGTGTACGGAGCGTACTCGCACTGTTCCTGAGGGAGCTCGCGAGCGAACAGACCGGGAACGAGCGGGCACAGGATACGGAACAGAACGGGGGGTTTTGATGTTTGCAGCCCTGAGTGAACACGACATCGCTCCCCGCACGGCCGCGGCGCAAGGCGGTACGGTGGGGCGTGAAGGATGCGGCTACGCGGTCCGAGGAGGGAGCCACCGATGATTCTGCTCCGTCGCCTGCTGGGTGACGTGCTGCGTCGGCAGCGCCAACGCCAGGGCCGTACTCTGCGCGAAGTCTCCTCGTCCGCCCGAGTCTCACTCGGCTATCTCTCCGAGGTGGAGCGGGGGCAGAAGGAGGCATCCTCCGAGCTGCTCTCCGCCATCTGCGACGCGCTGGACGTACGGATGTCCGAGCTCATGCGGGAAGTGAGCGACGAGCTCGCTCTCGCCGAGCTGGCCCAGTCCGCTGCGGCCACTCCCAGCCAGCCCGTGCCCACCCCGGTGCGCGCCATGCTGGGTTCCGTTTCGGTGACCGGCGTGCCACCGGAACGTGTGACCATCAAGGCACCCGCCGAAGCGGTGGACGTGGTCGCCGCGTGACACCCACCACCGTGGGTGTGTGAACCGACGCACATTCGTCAAGCCCCGGCCGGGGCTTCTCCGGACAGACCTTCCGGAGGGGCGCTGCCGGGGCTTTCGCGTTCCCCCGTGCCGGCTCCCCGCCTCCTCCGCGCCTTTCCGGGTGCGCTTCCCGTGCCCCTTTCGGGTCCGTTTGCCGGTGTCCGGCGGGGCGGTCATGGTGGAGGGACATGGCCGGACCAGCCCGCGGAGGAGATGCATGAACGTCGTGAAGAGCCCGTTGTCCGACAAGGACCTGAAGACGGTGTCCGAGGCGCTCCAGGGCGCGCTCGTCGACCTGGTGGACCTGTCGCTCGTGGCGAAGCAGGTCCACTGGAACGTCGTCGGCGCCCGCTTCCGGTCCATCCATCTTCAGCTCGACGAAGTCGTCGACAGTGCGCGCCTGCACTCCGACACCGTCGCGGAACGGGCCTCGGCGCTCGGGGTGTCACCCGACGGACGGGCCGCCACGGTGGCAGGCGGCAGCGGAATCGGCACCGTGCCCGAGGGCTGGATCAAGGACACGGACGCCGTACGCACGCTCGTGGCGGCGCTGGGCGCGGTGATCACACGGATGCGGGAGCGGGTGGCCGCCACCGGCGACGCCGATCCGGTCAGCCAGGACATCTTCATCTCGGTCACGGCGGATCTGGAGAAGCACCACTGGATGTTCCAGGCCGAGAACGTCTGACAGACACCGACAGGCGAGGTGCGCCTGTGTGCTGTCGGTGCGCCCTCCCGGTGTCGAGGGCGGCGTTCTAGCGTCGTCCCGTCGGGGCCGGTGGGTCTGCGGCGTCGGGCTGGAGGTGGTGGCGGACCATGGCAGGGCGGATACGGGCGGTGCGCTGGGGGGCGGCTCTCGGACTCGGGGCGCTGTGGTGGTGGGCCGTGCTGCGGCTCGCGCTCGCGCCGGACTCGGGTGCGCTGGAGGGCACGGTCGTGGTCGGGGGCTGGGGGCTGAGCCTGCTGCCGGTCCACTGCATGCCCAAGGCGGGGGCGCCCGGTGCGCTCGGGGCGGGACGCTGGATCCGGGCCTGGCGGGGCGCTCCGGTCACCACGGCATCGCCACTCCGCCGTTCGGACGCAGAATCTGGCCCGTCGTGAAGGACGACGCGTCGGAGGCCAGATGGAGCACGGCATGGGCGACGTCCTCGGGCGCGCCGACCCGGCCCAGCGGTGACATCCGGCACATCAGCGCCTCGGTGTGGGCCTGCGCCGCGGCGTCGTGGCGGTCGGTCATGGGCGTGCGGATCCAGCCCGGGGCGACCGCGTTGACGCGTATGCCGTGCCCGCCCAGCTCGGTCGCCAGCGTCTTCGTCAGCTGTACGACGGCCGCCTTGGCCGCGCCGTAGCAGAGCAGACCGGCACCGCCCGTGTCGACGGCACCCGAGGCCATCGTGATGATGCTGCCGCGGATGCCCTGCGCGAGCATCAGACGGGCCGCCTCCTGGCAGGCGTACAGCACCCCCTTGAAGTTGACGTCCAGCACCCGGTCCAGGTCCTCGTCCCGGGTCTCCAGGACCGGACTGCTGTGCATGATGCCGGCGATCGCGGCCATGACGTCCAGACGGCCGCAGGACTCCACGGCCCGCTGGAGCCGCTCGCGGTCGGTGACGTCGAGATGATGGACGTGGGCGGTGCCGCCACCCTCCTTGATCAGCGTCGCCGTCTCGTGCAGGCCCTGCGCGTCCCGGTCGGCGCCGTGCACGACGGCGCCCGCCTCGGCGAGCAGAACGGCGGCGGCACGGCCGATGCCGCCCGCGGCGCCGGTGACGAATGCGGTGCGTCCGGTGAGGTCGTACGCCTTGACGGGCATGAGGGGACGGTACGAGCGGATCTGACGGGTCGTCAATTGGTAGGGCGGGACCGGAATCCGCGGGAGGCCGGGGCGCCCGGTGCCGGGGCGGGTCCCGGCTGGCAGGCGGGACACCAGTAGGTGGGGCGCTCACGGGAGCCGTCGCCCTGGTCGGCCGCGCGGATCGGGGTACGGCAGCGCAGACAGGGGCGGTGTGCCCGGCCGTACACGAACAGCTCCTGGCCGCGTCGGCCTGTGGTGCTGCGGACCGGGCGGTCGCGGTTGGCTTCCAGAAGCCTCTTGGCGAGCGCGGGGAGTTGAGCCGCGCGGTCGGCGGGCAGGGCGCCGACGGGGAGCCACGGGGTCACACCGAGCAGGAAGCAGAGCTCGCTCTTGTAGACGTTGCCGATGCCGGCGAGATTGCGCTGGTCGAGCAGGGCCTCGCCGAGGGCGCGGGCGGGGTCCGTGCGGAGGTTGACCAGGGCCCGCTCGGGGTCCCAGTCCGGGCCCAGCAGGTCGGGGCCCAGGTGGCCGACGGCGCGGTGCTCGTCGGCGGTGCGCAGGAGTTCGAGCACCGGGAGGCGGTAGCCGACGGCCGTGTGCTCGGTGGTTCCCAGGATCGCCCGGATCTGGTGGGCCGGACCGCCGGTCCAGCGCGCCCCCGGGCGGTAGATCTTCCAGGAGCCGTCCATCCGCAGATGCGAGTGCAGGGTCAGGCCGCCCTCGATACGCGTGAGGAGGTGCTTGCCCCGCGGGGTGACGTCCAGGACGGTGCGGCCCGTGAGGTCGGCCGTGGCGTACTTCGGCACCCGCAGGTCGGATCGGATCAGTACCCGGCCCGCGAGGGCGATGTGCAGACGCCTCGCGGCCTGCCAGACCGTGTCACCTTCGGGCATGGGTCAAGGGTGGCACGGGGGAGGCTGTGCGGGGTGCGGGGTGCGGGGTGCGGGGTGCGGGGAGGGGTGGTGGCCGGACGGGGTCGGATGGGTTCGGGGCCGGCTCAGGCCCGTAGCCGCAGGCCCCGGGGGGTGGCGATGAAGCCCGCTTCTTCCAGCAGGGTGCCGATGGGCGAGGTCAGGGCCGAGGCGCCGTTGACGCGTTCCACGGTGACCGTGCCGAGGGAACCCGCTCGGGCGGCAGCGGCGAGCGCCTGTGCCGCCTCCCGCAGGCGGGGGTCCTCGGTGGCGTCGCCGTCGGGATCCTCGGGCCAGGCCAGCAGGGTCTTGCCGCCGCGCTCCATGTAGATCGCAGGCTCGCCGTCGACCAGCACCACCAGGGAGCCCGCCTTGCGGCCGGGCTTGTGCCCGGCGCCGCTCGGGGGCTCCGGCCAGGAGAGGGCGGCGCCGTAGGCGTTCGCGGGGTCGGCGGCCGCCAGGACCACGGCCCGGGAGCCGGGGGCGGGAGCGGGACGGGCACGGTGGCCGGGGAAGACGGATCCGGCGCCGTACGGGACGCCGGAGCCACCTCGGGGACCGCCCGCGCCGGGCGGCGCGAAGCCGCGCGGCGGGACGCGGACACCGGGCCCGGCGAAGGCGTCCGGCGCGGCGAGGCCGCCGAAGTCCGCTGTGCCGAAGTCCGGGAAGTCGAGGGCGTCGGCGTCCGAGGAGGTGAAGCCGTCGGCCGGGTGGCCGGGTGTGCCGTGGCCGTCGGGGAAGCCGGGGGCGGACGCCTGGTCCGACGGGTTCTCGCCGCGTTCACGGGCGTTGGCCACCGCGCGCAGGCGGTCCACCGCGCCGTCCATCGCGAACTGGGCCGCGCCGAGCCCCTCGACGACATAACCGCGCCGTGCCTGACCGCTGTCCTCGAAGGCGGACAGAACGCGGTAGACCGCGGAGAACCCGCCCTCGACGCCCTCCGCGGCGACCGCGCCCCGGGTCACCACCCCGTGCCGGTCGAGGAGGGTGCGGGCCAGCGCGTGGGCCCGCACCGTGGAGTCCGGTTCGCGTTGCGGGAGCAGCGACCAGCGGCCCGCGACGGTCGGCGGTCCGCCGCGGGAGGCGGGGCGGGCCGCCGCCGTCAGCGAGCCGTAGCGCCCGCGCGGCACGGTGCGTCTGGCGCGGTGCGCGGTGGAGCCCGCGGTGCGTCCCGAGCCGAGGAGGGAGCGCATGGGCGCGAGCGTGTCGTTCGTGAGCCGGCCGGACCAGGCCAGATCCCAGATCGCGTCGGCGAGTTGGGGGTCCGTGGCGTCGGGGTGGGTGGTGGCGCGGACCTGGTCGGCGATCTGACGGAAGAACAGTCCGTAGCCCCCGGAGAGGGCGTCCAGCACTGACTGGTGGAGCGCCGTCGGTTCCAGCGGGTGGGGCGGGGGCAGCAGCAGCGGGGCCGCGTCCGCCAGATACAGGGAGATCCAGCCGTCCTTGCCGGGCAGTGCTCCCGCTCCGGCCCACACCACCTCGCCCGCGGAGGTGAGTTCGTCGAGCAGCGCGGGGGTGTAGTGCGCGACACGGGACGGCAGGATCAGCTTCTCCAGCGCGGACGCGGGAACCGACGCGCCCTGCAACTGCTCCACCGCGCGTACCAGTCCGTCGATGCCGCGCAGCCCGTGCCCCTGGCCGATGTGCTGCCACTGGGGGAGGAACTGGGCCAGCGCCGGCGGGCTCACCGGCTCCAGCTCGTGCCGCAGCGCCGCCAGCGAGCGGCGGCGCAGCCGGCGCAGGACGGTTGCGTCGCACCACTCCTGGCCGATCCCGGCGGGATGGAACTCGCCCTGCACGACCCGCCCGGAGGCCGCCAGCCGCTGGAGGGCGCCCTCGGAGACCGCGACGCCCAGGCCGAAGCGGGCCGCCACCGTGACGGAGGTGAACGGGCCGTGTGTGCGGGCGTAGCGGGCGAGGAGGTCGCCGAGGGGGTCCTTGACCGGCTCGGTGAACGCTTCGGGGACACCGACCGGAAGCGCCGTGCCCAGGGCGTCGCGCAGCCGGCCCGCGTCCTCGATCGCCGCCCAGTGGTCCGCTCCGGCGACGCGGACCCGGATCGCGCGGCGGGCGGCGGCCAGCTCCGGCGCCCACTGCGGTTCGGCGCCACGCTCGGCCAGTTCGGCGTCGGTGAGCGGCCCGAGCAGACGCAGCAGGTCCGCGACGCCCTCAACGTCCTTGACCCGCCGGTCCTCGGTGCGCCACTGGAGCTCGCGCTCCAGCTCGCCCAGCACCTCGGCGTCGAGCAGCTCCCGCAGCTCCGCCTGGCCGAGCAGCTCGGCCAGCAGCCGAGAGTCCAGCGAGAGCGCGGCCGCGCGGCGCTCGGCGAGCGGTGAGTCGCCCTCGTAGAGGAACTGGGCGACGTAGCCGAACAGGAGGGAGCGGGCGAAGGGGGACGGCTCCGGGGTGGTGACCTCGACCAGGCGCACCTTCCGGGACTCCAGGTC
The DNA here is from genome assembly GCF_040296125.1 of Streptomyces sp. NPDC002265. Classification (NCBI taxonomy): domain Bacteria; kingdom Bacillati; phylum Actinomycetota; class Actinomycetes; order Kitasatosporales; family Streptomycetaceae; genus Streptomyces; species Streptomyces sp. NPDC002265. The sequence continues at coordinate 23,259 of NZ_JBEOWS010000033.1, forward strand.
GCCCATCAGCTCGACCAGGCCGGGGACGTCGAAGACGTCCTGGAGGCATTCGCGGACCGCCTCCAGCACGATCGGGAACGAGCCGAACTCGCTCGCCACCTCCAGCAGTTGGGCGGCGCGCTGGCGCTGCTGCCAGAGCGGGGTGCGCTTTCCCGGGTTGCGGCGCGGCAGCAGCAGCGCACGCGCCGCGCACTCGCGGAAGCGCGACGCGAACAGGGCCGAACCACCCACCTGGTCGGTGACGACCCGGTCGACCTCGCCCTTGTCGAAGACGACGTCCGCCGCGCCGACCGGGGCCTGGTCGGCGTCGTACTCCGTGCCCGCCTTCATCGGTGCCTGGTCGAGCAGGTCAAGGCCCATCAGGTCGGCGTCGGGAAGGCGCAGCACGATGCCGTCGTCGGCGTGCATGACCTGGGCGTCCATGCCGTACCGCTCGGCGAGGCGGGCGCCGAGGGCGAGCGCCCACGGGGCGTGGACCTGGGCGCCGAAGGGGGAGTGCACGACGACCCGCCAGTCGCCGAGCTCGTCACGGAAGCGCTCCACGACGATCGTGCGGTCGTCCGGCACATGGCCGCAGGCCTCGCGCTGCTCGTCCAGGTAGGACAGCACGTTGTCCGCGGCCCAGGCGTCCAGCCCCGCGGTGAGCAGGCGCAGCCGGGCGTCCTGCTTCGGCAGCGAGCCGACCTCGCGCAGGAACGCGCCCAGCGCGCGGCCCAGTTCGAGCGGCCGGCCCAGCTGGTCGCCCTTCCAGAAGGGCAGTCGGCCCGGTACCCCGGGCGCGGGGGAGACCAGGACCCGGTCGCGGGTGATGTCCTCGATGCGCCAGGAACTGGTGCCCAGCGTGAAGACGTCCCCCACCCGGGACTCGTAGACCATCTCCTCGTCCAGTTCGCCGACCCGGCCCCCGCCCTTCTTCGGGTCGGCGCCGGCCAGGAACACGCCGAACAGGCCGCGGTCGGGGATCGTGCCCCCGGAGGTGACGGCGAGGCGCTGCGCACCCGGGCGGCCGGTGATCGTGCCCGCGACGCGGTCCCACACCACGCGCGGGCGCAGTTCCGCGAAGGCGTCGGACGGGTAGCGGCCGGCGAGCATGTCGAGGACCGCGGTGAACGCCGACTCCGGCAGCGAGGCGAAGGGGGCGGCGCGGCGGACCGCGGCGAGCAGGTCGTCGACCTGCCAGGTGTCCATGGACGTCATGGCGACCACCTGCTGGGCCAGCACGTCCAGGGGGTTGGCGGGGACCTTCAGGGACTCGATGGCGCCCACGCGCATCCGCTCGGTGACCACGGCGGCCTGGACCAGGTCACCGCGGTACTTCGGGAACACCACACCGGTGGAGACGGCGCCCACCTGGTGTCCCGCGCGGCCGACGCGCTGGAGGCCGGAGGCGACGGACGGCGGTGACTCGACCTGGACGACCAGGTCGACGGCGCCCATGTCGATGCCGAGTTCGAGACTGGAGGTGGCGACCACGGCCGGCAGCCGGCCCGCCTTCAGGTCCTCCTCGACGAGGGCGCGCTGTTCCTTGGACACCGAGCCGTGATGGGCGCGCGCGATGACCGGCGGGGCACCCTGGGCCGCTCCCGAGCCGCCCATGAGTTCGGCGGGCGCGTGGTGTTCGGCGAGGGGCTCGCCGGTGGCCCGCTCGTACGCGATCTCGTTGAGCCGGTTGCACAGCCGCTCCGCGAGGCGGCGGGAGTTGGCGAAGACGATCGTGGACCGGTGGGACTGGACGAGGTCGGCGATCCGCTCCTCCACGTGCGGCCAGATCGAAGGACGCTCCTTGCCCTCCGAGCCGTCGGCGACCGGAGAGCCGCCCAGCTCCGCCAGGTCCTCGACCGGGACGACGACCGAGAGGTTGAACTCCTTGCCGGACTTCGGCTGGACGATCTCCGCCTTGCGGCGGGGCGAGAGGTAGCGCGCGACCTCGTCGACCGGGCGGACGGTCGCCGAGAGGCCGATCCGGCGGGCCGGCCTCGGCAGGATCTCGTCCAGCCGCTCCAGGGAGAGCGCCAGGTGCGCGCCCCGCTTGGTGCCCGCCACCGCGTGCACCTCGTCGAGGATCACCGTCTCGATGCCGGTCAGCGCGTCGCGGGTGGCCGACGTCAGCATCAGGAAGAGGGATTCCGGGGTGGTGATCAGGATGTCCGGCGGGCGGGTGGCCAGTGCGCGGCGCTCGGCGGGCGGGGTGTCGCCGGAGCGGATGCCGACCTTCACCTCGGGCTCGGGCAGGCCCAGGCGCACGGATTCCTGGCGGATACCGGTCAGCGGGCTGCGCAGGTTGCGCTCGACGTCGACCGCGAGCGCCTTCAGCGGGGAGACGTACAGCACCCGGCAGCGCTTGCGGGGGTCGGCCGGGGGCGGGGTGGAGGCGAGCTGGTCCAGGGCGGCGAGAAACGCGGCCAGCGTCTTTCCCGAGCCGGTCGGGGCGACCACCAGCACGTCCGAACCCTCGCGGATGGCCTGCCACGCGCCCGCCTGGGCCGCGGTGGGCGCGGAGAACGCCCCCGTGAACCAGCCGCGGGTCGCGGGGGAGAAGCCGTCGAGGGCTCGGTGTGCGGAGCTGACCATGCGTCCATCCTGCACCCGGCCACTGACAATCGCCCTGACCTGCGCGAATGCTGGCACTTCGCGGACCCGGCGATCGCCGTGCGACCGGCCGTGGCGGAGAATGACCCCTATGGCAGGTTCCGGCGAGCGGGCACGGCACTGGCAGTACGCGGAACTGCCGGGGGTCGATCTGCTGCGCGCCCGGTACGTGCGCAAGACCTTCGTGCGGCACACCCACGAGAACTTCGTGATCGCCGCCATCGCCGAGGGCGTGGAGGTCTTCCACCACGGCGGCGGCGACCAGTACGCGGGTGCCGGAGCGGTCGCCCTGGTCAACCCCGACACCCCGCACACCGGACGGGCGGGGGTGCCCGAGGGCTGGCGGTACGGAGCCGTGTACCCCTCGCCGGAGCTCGTGTCGGAGATAGCGGCCGAGACGACCGACCTGCGGGGCACCCCGGGATTCGTCAGCCCCGTCCTCGACGACCCGCGCACCGTCGCACTGGTGCACCAGGTGCTGCGTGCCGCGGACGAGGGTGACGCACTGGCCGCCGACACCCTGCTACGGGTCGCGGTGACCCGGCTGCTCCGGCTGAACGGTGGCCCCCTGCCACGGCGCGAGGTACGTACGGCAGGCGCCCGGTCCGCGGCACGCGCGCGTGCCGTGCTGGAGGAGCGGATGGCCGCGCCGCCGACCCTGGAACGGCTGGCGTCCGACCTCGGGACCAGCCCGTTCGCGCTGCTCCGCGCGTTCCGGGACGTCTACGGGATGCCGCCGCACACCTGGCTCACGGACGTCCGGGTGCGCCGGGCGCGACGGCTGCTGGACGCGGGGACGACGCCCGCGGAGACCGCGCTCGCGGTCGGGTTCGCCGACCAGCCGCACCTCAACCGCCACTTCGCGCGGATCGTGGGCGTGCCCCCGGGCGCCTACCAGCGCGAGCGCCAGGGCGTACGCGAGCGCCAGGGCGTACGCGGGCATGAGGGCGTACGCCGGGGTGAGGACGTACATGAGCGCAAGGACGTACACGAGCGTTAGGGCGTACGTACACGAGCGCAAGGGCGTATACGAGCGCAAGAACGTACAAGACGCGCGGCCGCGGCCGTCCGTACCGTCCGGAACGTGACAGAACAGACAGCACTCGCGGACAGGCGCGCCGGACACGGGGAGAAACCCGACGGCGCCGTCGTACGGGACGCCCTCGGAGTCGGGGTCGCCGTAGGACTGTCCGGCTTCGCCTTCGGGGTGACCTCGGCCGGCAGCGGACTCACACCGGCGCAGACCTGCGTCCTCAGCCTCCTGGTGTTCACCGGGGCGTCCCAGTTCGCGCTGGTGGGGGCCCTCGCGGCCGGCGGCAACCCGTTCACGGCCGCCGCGGGCGCGTTCTTCCTGGGAGTGCGCAACGCGTTCTACGGACTGCGTCTGTCGCAGCTGCTGGCCCTTCCGCGCGCGGTGCGTCCGTTCGCCGCCCACTGGGTCATCGACGAGACGACCGCCGTCGCGCTGGCGCAGCCGACCCGGCGCAGCGCCCGCCTGGGGTTCACCGTCACCGGGCTCAGCCTGTACCTGCTGTGGAACCTCACCACCCTGCTCGGCGCGCTGGGCGCCGAGGCCATCGGGGACACCGGCGCCTGGGGTCTCGACGCGGCCGGACCCGCCGTGTTCCTGGCGCTGCTGGCACCGATGCTGAGGTCCACCACCGAGCGGGCCGTCGCGGGTCTCGCGGTCCTGCTCGGCCTCGGGCTGCTGTCGGTACTGCCCGCGGGGGCGCCCGTCCTGGTGGCCGCGCTCGCGGCGCCGGTCGTCCTCTACGCGACCGGCCGCCGCCGGGGCGGGACGCGTGACCTGGCGGAACACGGGCCGGCGGAACACGAGCCGGCGGAACGCGACCGGGTGGATCCCGGCCGCACGGGACCCGCCCTCGTGGAACCCGCCTTCGCGGAACCCGGCCCTGTGGAGAAGGAGGACCGTTGAACACGTGGATCGCCATCGGCGCGACCGCCCTCGGCTGCTACGCCGCCAAACTCGCCGGACTGCTCGTCCCCGCGGGGGCACTCGAGCGCCCGCTCGTCCGGCGGCTCGCCGCGTTGCTGCCGGTCGCCCTGCTCGCCGCCCTCACGGCCCAGCAGACTTTCGCCGACGGGCACACGCTCGTGCTGGACGCCAGGGCCGCGGGGCTTGCCGCGGCGGCGGTGGCGCTCGTGCTGCGCGCGCCGTTCCTGCTGGTCGTCGCGGCGGCCGTGCTGGTGACCGCGGGGGTGCGGGCCCTGGGCGGCTGATCGGAGGTCCGCTCAGCCGACCGAGCGGCCGTACGCCCTGAGCGTGCGCAGTGCCTCGACGGTCACCGTCGGACGGGCCTCCAGCGCGGGGCCCGCGGCCCACTGCCGCCAGCGCAGGGGCCAGCCCCCGTCCTCCTGCTGCTCGCTCGCGAGGAAGTCCAGCGAGCGGCTCACCTCCTCGTCCGTGAACCACGCGCGCGCGAGGGAACGCGGGGTGCGGGCGTAGTCGTGCGGGAAGTGGTGCTCGCCCGGGGCGTAGCCGGGCGCGACGGGGTACGTGTCGAGGCGGTCCGGGTCCAGGGCCGCCAGCCGTTGCTCACGCACCAGGCGGCCCAGACGGTCGGCGGCCGCCTCCGCGCGCGGGCGGTCGGGAACGGAGTCCAGGAAGGCCACGGCGGCCTCGATCTCGTAGGGGTGGGACTTCTCCAGGGACTCGACCTGCTGCCAGCAGAAGTCCGTGGCCCGGAACAGCCAGGCGTGCCACACCTCGTTGCGGTGCAGCACACCCACCACCGGTCCGGTGGCCAGGAGTTCGCTGGGCGGCTGGTCCACGATCGGGACGAAGGGGGCCGCCGGGTAGCCGCGCTGGCTGGGGTGGACGGCGGGCAGCGCGCCGTCCGGCGTGGACACGGCGGTCAGGTAGCGGCACACCCGCTCCACCCGCTGACCGCCGCAGCGTCCGATGGAGTCCAGGACGCGCAGGGCGTGCGCGGTGTGCAGCGGCTGGCTGACCGGGCCGCGCAGATCCGGTTCCAGCGCGTTGCCGTACCCGCCGTCCTGGTTGCGGTAGGCGTCCAGCGCCGTCTCCACCGGATCGGGACTGCCGTTGAGGAAGTGATACGCGAAGAGGCGCTGCTCCAGCACGCGCGCGGTGAGCCAGACGAACTGCTCGGCGCGGAAGAGCGGGGAACGGGCCGGGGGTGTCGAGGGGAGTGCGGAAGCTCCTGTTGCGGACATGCGTCAGACCGTAGGACGGAAAGCGGTCTCGGCAAGCGGTCCCGGCGCGGGCCCACTCCCAGGGGGCGGGATACTGGATTCATGCGGTTGACGGTCTTCTGGCAGCGGATGGCGGAGCACTTCGGTGCGGGCGCCGAGACGTTCGCACGCGATCATGTGATGTCGGAACTCGGCGGGCGTACGGTGCACGAGGCACTGGCGGCCGGCTGGGCGGCCAAGGACGTGTGGCGGGTGGTCTGCACGGTGATGGGCGTACCGCAGGAGAAACGTTGAACGGGCACGAAGACCGGTACGCGGTGACCGGCTGTCGGTGGCGTGGGCGAGACTTGATCCGTGGCACCCACTGACGAGACCGGACAGCCCGCCCCGCACACAGCCCCGTTCGGCACGCCGCCGCCGGCCCCGCCGGTGGACGCGGCCGCCGGGGCGGCCGCGCGCATGCCCCGCTGGCTGCCGCGCGCCATGGTGCTCGCGCTCTCACTCATCGCTGTGTTCCAGCTCGGCAGTTGGGCCTTCCACCAGCTGACCGGACTGCTGATCAACATAGTCATCGCGTTCTTCCTGGCGCTCGCCATAGAGCCCGCGGTGAGCTGGATGGCCGCCCACGGCATGCGCAGGGGGCTCGCCACCTTCCTGGTGTTCTTCGGACTGCTGATCGCCACCGCCGGCTTCGTCGTCCTGCTCGGGTCCATGCTCGCCGGGCAGATCATCAAGATGATCGAGGGCTTCCCGGACTACCTCGACTCGGTCATCAACTGGATCAACACCACGTTCCACACCCACCTCAGACGGGTCGACGTCCAGGAGGGCCTGCTCCACTCCGACTGGCTGCGGAGGTACGCGCAGAACAGCGCCGCGGGCGTGCTGGACGTGTCCACGCAGGTGCTCGGCGGCCTCTTCCGGCTGCTGACGGTCGCGCTGTTCTCGTTCTACTTCGCCGCCGACGGGCCACGGCTGCGCCGCACCATCTGCTCCGTGCTGCCGCCCGCCCGGCAGGCCGAGGTGCTGCGCGCCTGGGAGATCGCCGTCGACAAGACCGGCGGCTATCTGTACTCGCGCGGGCTGATGGCGCTGATCTCGGGCGTCGCCCACTACATCCTGCTGGAGGCCCTGGGCATCCCGTACGCGCCCGTGCTCGGTCTGTGGGTGGGTGTGGTCTCCCAGTTCGTCCCCACCATCGGCACGTATCTCGCGGGCGCCCTGCCCATGTTGATCGCCTTCACCGTCAACCCCTGGTACGCGGTGTGGGTGCTGGTCTTCGTCGTGATCTACCAGCAGTTCGAGAACTACGTGTTGCAGCCCAAGCTGACGTCGAAGACCGTCGACATCCATCCCGCGCTCGCCTTCGGGTCGGTCGTGGCGGGCACCGCCCTGCTCGGCGCGGTCGGCGCGCTGATCGCCATCCCCGCGGTCGCCACGCTGCAGGCGTTCCTCGGCGCGTATGTGAAGCGGTACGCCGTCACGGACGATCCCCGGGTGCACGGGCACCGAAGGCGCGGCGCGGGTTCCAGTCTGCTCACGCGCGCGTGGCAGCTGGCGCGGCGGTCCCCGGACACCCGGTCCGGCGGAGGTTCCGTCGAGGAGGCCGACCGGGAGTCCGACTGACGCGCGCAGAGCCCGGCCCGGACCCGGTCGGTACGTCCGGCCCGGACCCGGTCAGTACGTGAGGACCGCCCACACCCCGGCGGCGGCGACGGCGACGGCGTAGCAGCCGACCCCCACGGCCACGATCCGGTGCCGGACCGGCTCGCTCCAGGACGTGTGGGACAGCAGCCAGGCCAGCGCGGGCAGGACCAGGACCGCGTGCAGGCTGACCCCGTGCAGCGGCTTCAGCGAAGCCGTCGAGTGGTAGGCGGCCTCCTGATGGCCGGTACGGGTGAGCACGACCCCCCGCGCGATCATCGCGGCGCCCGAGGCCAGCGCGACGAGCAGGACCGCGAACCCGGAACGCACCGCCAGCGGCATGCCCGCGGGGCCCGCCGGCCGGTTCCGGAAGGACAGGACCGCGAACAGGGTCAGCAGCACCACGAGCACACCCCCGCCCACCGCGAGCGTCATGGACACCGCCGTGTCGAAGGGGGTCTCCATGTTGAGATGCGAGGGCACCCGGCGCCACGCCTGGAGGGTGATCCCCCCGACCTCCACGACGCAGTCCGCCGCGAAGACGGCCAGCAGCCCGGAGCGCAGCCGGCGCTCCATGCGCAGGTACGACGTGACCCAGGCGACCGTGATCAGGGTCACGCCGAAGGACAGTCCGAAGGTCACCGGCTTGCGCCAGGAGACGGGGCCGTCCCAGGGGCCGCCGTCGACGGCGAACACCAGCAGGTGCAGGAGCCCGGAGAGGACCAGGAGCAGGCCGGTCGCCAGCAGGCGGCGGTCCACGGCCGGGCCCGGAGGGTCGAGGGCGAGGGCGGAGTCGGGGAGACCGCGCCCACGGCCGTCCGCCCGGCTTTCCTTCCGGCTGTCTCCGGGGCCGGCTCCCCGGGCGTCGCCCCGGCCGTCTGCGTGGCCGTCTGTGGGGCCGTCCGCGTGGCCGGCTCGCAAGCCGGTCTCCCTGCTGCCGGGCACGGTCCCGTCGCTGCTGTTCATGGCTCGAGCCTCGCGGGAACGGCGCGCGCCGTCGTCGTCCGGCCGGAGGCGGTCGGCGTACGCCGGGGGAAGTAGCCGGGGCCTGCCGGGGTCTGCCGGGCGGCTCGGGGCCTGCCGGGCGGTCCCGGCGCCGGATCCGGGGCGCCGTCGGTGCGTGAACGTAGGCTCGGAGGTGGCGCGTGGTGCGCTTGACACGAAAATCGAACATCCATTCTTATGGAGGCTCCGGCATGGCTCTCGGGTGGCATTTAAGCCCGGTTTGGTGGGGTAGGTGCCCGAGTTATCCACAGGCCGGACCGGCGTCGGGGCGCATTGTCAGTGGCAGGCGTTAGCGTCTTTGACGTGAAGCGATCGACTCAAGCAAACCGGGTGGAACCCATGGCAGGAACCGACCGCGAGAAGGCGCTCGACGCCGCGCTCGCACAGATTGAACGGCAATTCGGCAAGGGCGCGGTGATGCGCCTGGGCGAGCGCCCGAACGAGCCCATCGAGGTCATCCCCACCGGGTCGACCGCACTCGACGTCGCCCTGGGCGTCGGCGGCCTGCCGCGCGGCCGCGTGGTGGAGGTGTACGGCCCGGAGTCCTCCGGCAAGACGACCCTGACCCTGCACGCGGTGGCGAACGCGCAGAAGGCCGGGGGCCAGGTCGCCTTCGTCGACGCGGAGCACGCACTCGACCCCGAGTACGCGAAGAAGCTCGGCGTCGACATCGACAACCTGATCCTGTCCCAGCCGGACAACGGCGAGCAGGCGCTGGAGATCGTGGACATGCTGGTCCGCTCCGGTGCGCTCGACCTCATCGTCATCGACTCGGTCGCCGCGCTCGTCCCGCGCGCGGAGATCGAGGGCGAGATGGGCGACAGCCACGTGGGTCTCCAGGCCCGTCTGATGAGCCAGGCCCTGCGGAAGATCACCAGCGCGCTCAACCAGTCGAAGACCACCGCGATCTTCATCAACCAGCTCCGCGAGAAGATCGGCGTGATGTTCGGCTCCCCGGAGACCACGACCGGTGGCCGGGCGCTGAAGTTCTACGCCTCCGTGCGCATCGACATCCGCCGTATCGAGACCCTGAAGGACGGCACCGAGGCGGTCGGCAACCGCACCCGCTGCAAGGTCGTCAAGAACAAGGTCGCGCCGCCCTTCAAGCAGGCCGAGTTCGACATCCTCTACGGCCAGGGCATCAGCCGTGAGGGCGGCCTGATCGACATGGGCGTGGAGCACGGCTTCGTCCGCAAGGCCGGCGCCTGGTACACGTACGAGGGCGACCAGCTCGGCCAGGGCAAGGAGAACGCGCGCAACTTCCTGAAGGACAACCCCGACCTGGCCAACGAGATCGAGAAGAAGATCAAGGAGAAGCTCGGCGTCGGCGTGCGGCCGGAGGAGCCCACCGCGCAGTCGGGTACGGACGCGGCGGCCCCGGCGACCGCTGCCGCGGACGAGACCGCGAAGACCGTGCCTGCTCCCGCCGCTGCCAAGGCCACCAGGACCAAGGCCGCAGCTGCCAAGAGCTGACCCGTGACACGACGAACCGACTGGGCCGAGTACGACCGCCTCGACGCCCCGCCCAGGCGGGGAAGGCGAGGCGGGGGCGGCCCCGGAGGCGTGGACGGCGGCCCGTACGGGGGACCCGACGAGGGCGGTCACGGGTACGAGGGGCCGGAAGACGGCGGTTACGGGTACGCAGTGCCGGACGACGGAGGTTACGGCCACGGGGGGCCGGACCATGACGCGTACGGGGGTGAGCCGACGTCGCGCGAGGGCTCTGCGGGGCGCGGCGGCCGCGGTCGCCGGCGGCGCGCTGCCGCGCAGCCGTCCGGCGACCCACAGGACGAAGACTCCTCCTCCTCGTCGAGGGCCGAGCAGGGGGAGTCCTCGGGAGACCCGGCTGAGCGGGCGCGGGCGATCTGTCTGCGCCTGCTCACCGGGACCCCACGCACGCGCAAGCAGCTCGCGGACGCCCTGCGCAAGCGGGACGTCCCGGACGATGTCGCCGACGCGGTGCTGTCGCGGTTCGAGGAGGTCGGGCTGATCGACGACGGCGCGTTCGCGGGCGCCTGGGTGGAGTCCCGGCACCACGGCCGGGGGCTGGCCCGGCGCGCTCTCGCCCAGGAACTGCGGACCAAGGGCGTCGACTCCACCCTGATCGACGAAGCCGTCGGCCGGCTCGACTCGGAGCAGGAGGAGGCGACCGCGCGCGAACTCGTCGCCCGCAAGCTGCGCACCACCCGCGGGCTCGACCGTGACAAACGGCTGCGCCGCCTGGCCGGCATGCTCGCCCGCAAGGGCTACTCCCAGGGGCTGGCCCTGCGTGTGGTCCGACAGGCACTGGAGGAGGAGGGCGAGGACGCGGAGTTCCTCGCCGACGGGGACCACTACGGGTACGACGAGGGCTGAGCGCGCCCCCACGAGACCCCCCGCAACCCCCGCAGGACCCGCGCGAGAGGTCCTGCCGCGCTGTTCGACACTAGAGGCTGCCGCGTCGCGTGAGGGGTCTGTGGCGCGCAGCTTTACGTTGCGTTCCCGGGAGGGTGTCCTTCTTCACCCCGGCTGTACCGTCTGCTGCCGTCCTGCGGTTCCGCGCACTTCCGTCGCCGTACATTCCGATGGTCGTGACATGCCGCTGCATCCCCGAATGCGCCCGAAAGGCGGCCCAGACATGCCCGTGCCCGCTCGCCCCCGAAGAGCGCTGGTCGCCTCGGCCCTCGGTACCAGCCTGCTGCTCAGCGGATGCGGTCTGGGGCAGGAGGCGGCCTCCGACGCGGTCACCGGGCCGTTCACCTTCGGCTTCGTCAACGGCGGCACGACGAAGTTCCACACCTGTCTCCAGGCGGCCGTGGAGGCGGAGGCGAAGAACTACCGGGTCAGGCTCTACACGGCCGACTCGCACCAGGACGCCGCCACCGAGCTGACCAACATCAAGGAGATGATCGCGAAGAAGGTCGACGCGCTGATCGTGCAGACCGTCGACGTCCACGCCCTCGACGACGACATCGCCAGGGCGAAGGCCTCGGGCATCCCGATCTTCCTGACCTCGGTCGTCCCCGACGACACGTCCGGTCTGCTCGGCGCCGTGGTGGTCGACCTGAAGAAGGTCGGCAGCCTCGACGCCGGCTGGATCGACGAGGACGCGGCCGGTAAGGACGTACAGGTCGGCATCGTCGCGGGCGCTCCCGGCGCCGCGTCCGACCTCCTCGTGGGCGGATTCAAGGGTGCCCTGCCGGCCAACGCCGAGGTGGTCGCGACCGGGGCGGGCATGTTCGACCCGGGCCGGGCGCGGGAGGTCGCGAAGGGCATGATCAAGGACCACCCGGACCTCGACTACGCCTTCGTCGCGAACGAGGAGATGGCCTTCGCGGTCCGTAAGGCCTTCGACGCGGCCGGCGCCGAGGACGTCAGGATCGTGACGGTCAACGGCACCGACGAGGCCCTGGCCGCCCTCAAGGACGGCCGTTTCTCCGCCACGGTCGCCAACTCGGCCGCGGACACCGGCGCACTGGCCGTCACCAACGCCGTGGACCTGCTGCGTGAGGACGACCGGGTCGACAGGATCGCCCGGACGTCCCTGCGCCTGGTCACCAAGGACAACGCGGACACGGCCCCGCTCTACTGCCCGTCGGACGACCTGTGAGCAGACGGTGATCGGGCCGCTGCCGCCCAGGGGCGAGCGTCGGGCTCGGCATCCTGGGCGCAAGCGGGAGACGTCCCCGGAAATGTCCCTTCTCGGAGCCGCCGGCCCCGCCACGGCCGCAGCCCGGTGAGAGCCCGGCCGGTGACGGTGGCCGCGGCGGCGGCCGTCGCTCAGTTCCCGCCGCCGGAGCCCATGGTCATCGCGACGGACGTGGTGACCACGGTGGCGACCAGACCGCAGCCGAGAAGGGACGCGAGGACGTATCGGGAGCGGTCGTCGCCCCGGCCGTGCCCGGGCAGGCCGGGGGCCAGCGCCGCCCAGTGCCGGACGGTCTCCCGGACCTCGTGACGGTGCTGCGCGGCGGCACGGATCCGCAGGACGGCCGCGACGGTCGCGCCCGCCGTCGCCGCTGCGCACTCCGCCTGCCACGCCGCGCCGGCGAAGAGCAGTACGGCGACGGCGGCGAGCGTCGTCCAGCCGGTCAGGCAGGCCGCCGCCGCGGTACGGCGGGAGACCGGCCGGTCGGGGCCCGCACGCAGGTCGGCGACGGCAGGGACGTACCAGACGAAGCCGGCGGCGGTCAGCAGCGCGGCGCCCAGCGCCGGAACGGTTCCCGCCACGGCTCAGCCCACTTCCTTGAGTGCGACGATCTCCGGGTGGTGCAGGTCGAAGGCCGGGGATTCGGAGCGGATGCGGGGCAGGGAGACGAAGTTGTGGCGCGGCGGCGGGCAGGAGGTGGCCCACTCCAGTGAGCGGCCGTAGCCCCAGGGGTCGTCGGCCTCGACCTTCGTGCCGTACTTCGCGGTCTTCCACACGTTGTAGAGGAACGGCAGGATCGACAGTCCCAGCAGGAACGAGCCGATGGTGGAAAGGGTGTTGAGGGCGGTGAAGCCGTCGGCGGCGAGGTAGTCGGCGTAACGGCGGGGCATGCCCTCGACGCCGAGCCAGTGCTGGACCAGGAAGGTCGTGTGGAAACCGGCCGTCAGCGTCCAGAAGGTGATCTTGCCGAGGCATTCGTCGAGCATCTTGCCGGTGAACTTGGGCCACCAGAAGTGGAAGCCGGCGAACATCGCGTACACGACCGTACCGAAGACCGTGTAGTGGAAGTGCGCGACCACGAAGTACGAGTCGGACAGGTGGAAGTCCATCGGCGGCGAGGCGAGGATCACGCCGGTCAGCCCGCCGAAGACGAAGGTGATCAGGAAGCCGGTGGCCCAGAGCATCGGCGTCTCGAAGCTCAGGGAGCCCTTCCACATGGTGCCGATCCAGTTGAAGAACTTCACGCCGGTCGGGACCGCGATGAGGAAGGTCATGAAGGAGAAGAAGGGGAGCAGGACGCCGCCGGTGACGTACATGTGATGGGCCCACACGGTCACGGACAGGCCGGCGATGGCGATGGTGGCGCCGATCAGGCCCATGTAGCCGAACATCGGCTTGCGGGCGAAGACCGGGATCACCTCGGAGACGATGCCGAAGAACGGCAGGGCGAGGACGTACACCTCCGGGTGGCCGAAGAACCAGAACAGGTGCTGCCACAGCAGCGCGCCCCCGTTGGCCGCGTCGAAGACGTGGGAGCCGAACTTGCGGTCGCACTCCAGCGCGAACAGCGCGGCGGCCAGCACCGGGAAGATGATCAGGACCAGGACGCCGGTCAGCAGCACGTTCCAGGTGAAGATCGGCATCCGGAACATGGTCATGCCCGGCGCGCGCATGCAGATGATCGTGGTGATGAAGTTGACCGCGCCGAGGATGCTCCCGAAGCCGGACAGGGCGACGCCCATGATCCACAGGTCGGCGCCCACGCCCGGGGAGTGGACGGCGTCGGACAGCGGCGCGTAGAGGAACCAGCCGAAGTCGGCGGCGCCGTCCGGGGTGAGGAAGCCGAACGCGGCGATCGACGAGCCGAACAGGAACAGCCAGTAGGCCAGCATGTTCAGCCGGGGGAAGGCCACGTCCGGGGCACCGATCTGCAACGGCATGATCCAGTTGGCGAAGCCGGTGAACAGGGGCATCGCGAACATCAGCAGCATGATCGAGCCGTGCATGGTGAAGGCCTGGTTGAACTGCTCGTTCGACATGATCTGCAGGCCGGGACGGGCGAGCTCGGCGCGCATCACCAGCGCCAGCACGCCGCCGACGAGGAAGAACGCGAAGGCCGTGACCAGGTACATCGTCCCGATCTTCTTGTGGTCGGTGGTCGTCAGCCAGTCCGTCCACGCAGGCCGGGGCGCCGGTCCTGCCGCAGGTCCGGGCGGACCGTCTGCCACGGCGACGCCGGCACCCGGCCGTGCGGTCCTCGGCTGTTGTATCTCGTCCACCGGACGGTGTCCTCCCCATCGGTCGATGCCGATCGGTTGATGTTGATGTCGATCGGCTGATGCCGATCGGTTGATGTCGTCGACGTGCCGGGAAGGACCAGAAGTGCGGGAATGGACCTGGCCCTTCCCGGCCGCCGTCACATGATCGGCTGTGGGGCACCCGCCCCGGATAGGGTCCAACAGCCCCTCTCCGGCCCGCCGATAGGGCCCAACGGCCCCTCTTCGCTCGGCTGCAGCGCCGGCCCCCGCTCCTCGGCGTGCAGGGCGCCGGCCCCGCGGGACTTTACGAACCCAAAAGGTTCCACGGGCGCTCGCAGCCGTATGTCCGTGTGTGCGGGATCCGATGAACCGGATCAGGAGACACAGTGCTCGTTTCACGGAAGGCGGCGGGAAATCTCTTCGTGGGTGGCGCGATCAGCCTCACCCTCGGCTCCCTCCTCTACCCCTCCATGCTCGGAGTCCAGAAGGTCGGCAGCGCACCTGAGCGGGTGGTCGCCAACCCGGCGACCGGACCGCTGACGGAAGCCGACCGGGATTTCGTGGTCAAGGTCCGCTCGACCGGACTGTGGGAGTACCCCGTCGGTCGGACGGCGTCGAAGAAGGGAACGACGAAGGCGGTCAGGACCGCCGGGGAACATCTGGTCGACGGTGACGCCGTGTTGGACGCCGCCTGCCGCGACGACGCCGTCCGGTTGGGCATCGCACTGCCCGACCAGCCGTCGCCACAACAGCAGGGCTTCGCGTCCCGGCTGAACGCGGAGAGCGGCAAGCAGTTCGACACCGACCTGGCCACCATCGTGCGCACGACGAACGGCCAGTTCCTCCCCGTGATCGCGAACGTCCGCACCACCACGAGGAACTCGCTGGTGCGCGCTCTGGCCGATCAGGTCAACGACACGGTCCTGGACCACATCGCGGCCGTGGAGAAGACCGGCCTGGTCGACTTCGGCCAGGTCGTCCTCCAGGAGACCACCGCGCCCACGCTCGCGGCCCAGGACCTGACCCCGCCGCCCGCGGTCGGGGGACAGCCGCAGGTCGTGCTCACCCCGCCGGCGAACAGCACGGTCTCGCCGAGACCGACGCAGGGGTGAGAGCCCGCGCCGAACCGTCCGCGCCGGCCGGGTCGCCCCGACACCCGAGGAGACCCGGCCGGCCGGGAGACGGAGGAACTCAGAGCAGCGTCTGCCAGTGGTCCCACCAGCGTGTGGCGATCAGCATCACGATGCCCAGGCACCAGGTGACCGGCACCACCCAGTGGAACTCCAGCACGCCCGCGACCACTTCGCGGGGCGCGCGGACGATCCCGTGCCGAAGGTTGTGCGCGGTGGTGTACCAGAACATGGCGATGGTGGCCGCCCAGGCCAGGCAGCACCACAGGCACAACGCGCCGATCTCGTACAGCGCCTGGGTCATCAGCCACATGCAGAAGCCCGCGCCGAACAGCGTGCCGACGTTCAGACCCAGCCAGAACCACCGGCGGAAGCGGGCCCCGGCCAGCAGCGCGAACCCGACGGCGACGACCACCGGATAGGTGAGCAGGCCCAGCAACGGGTTCGGAAAGCCGAACACGGACGCCTGGGCGCTCTTCATCACGTCGGAGCAGGACAGGATCGGGCTCAGGTTGCACGAGGGTGAGAAGTGCGGGTCCTGCAGCAGCTGGAACTTGTCGACGGTGATCACGAAGGAGGCGAGGACGCCGAGCGCGCCGGAGACGATCAGCAGCCAGGCGAGGGCGCGGGAGGCGCCGGTGCCGTCCGCCGGTACGGTCCTCCGTTCGCGTCCGCCGCCATCCGTCCCGGTGGTGAGGTGGTGCGCGGTCGTGGTGGTGCCGGTCATCGGGGTGTTCCCGCCTCACTGGTCCTAGGGGTGGGCCACGGACCCACGACGGCCGACGAGTCGCCGCTGCCGCGCGGACCGTCGTCGCGGACCGGAACCGGAGCGACCTCGCGGACCGGAACCGGACCGACCTCGCGGTCCGGTTCCGGTGCGATGCGTATGCCTCCGCGCGCTGCGCCCCGGGGCCATACGACGTCGACCGGAACGGCGTGCGCACGGGCGTACGCCACCAGATGCGCGGTGGCGTCCCGGCCGCTGGACGGCGAGCCGTCCCATACGGCCAGCAGCTGCCGGCATCCCGCGATCATCCGTTCGTCCGCGCCGACGCAGGCGTCGCGGTCGGCCGGGTCGTACGCCACCAGGCGCACCTGCTCGGCGAGGTCCAGCAGGGCACCGGTGGCCGTCCGGTCCTGCGCCGGGAGCAGCGCGGGCACCATCCCCTGGGTGGGAGTGACCACGACCAGCCGGTGTCCCGCCGCCCGCACCGCCCGCCCGAACGCCAGGGCACCACCGGCACCCGCACGCACCACCCCGGACGCTCGTGCGAACCGCTGCTCCAGTCGGGCCCGCAGCTCGGCCTCCACCAGCCCCAGCGTGTCCGGCGTCAGGTCGGCGTGCCCGACCACCGAGATCATCATCCCGCTCCCCTCCCTGCCCTGCGACGCTCTCGCTCGCCCGTCCGTCCCGCGCGGGATCAGTGAAGTCAGTGCCCCTGACCGGCGGCAAGGGCCGAACGGCCCTGTCGGACAGGGGCGGTGAGCCCGGCCGGGGGGTGCGGAGTGGCGCGGCCGAAGCCGTGGGAGGCCGACGACGAGCCGTGGGTGGTGGACGCCCTGGCTCCCGTCCGGGCGGCCTTCGGCGATCAGCGTGTCGACTCCCGGCGGGCCCTGGGACAGGCCCTAGTTGACCGGGAACCCCGCCGTCCGCCACGCCTGGAAGCCGCCGACCAGGTCGGTCGCCCGGTGCAGGCCCAGCTGGTGCAGGGACGCGGCGGCCAGGCTGGAGGCGTAACCCTCGTTGCAGATCACGACGATGCGCAGATCGTGGCCGGTGGCCTCCGGGACGCGGTGGCTGCCCTGCGGATCGAGGCGCCATTCCAGCTCGTTGCGTTCTATGACGAGCGCGCCGGGGATCAGGCCGTCCCGCTCGCGCAGTGCCGCGTACCGGATGTCCACCAGCAGTGCCTCGCCCGCCCGAGCGGCCGCGTACGCCGCCGGCGCCTCGATCCGCTCGTAGCCCTCACGCACCCGCTCCAGCAGCTCGTCGACGCCGGTCGGCCGGCGCTCGCCCGGGGCGCTCACTGCCAGTCCTGCGGGCGCTCGACGTGCTCCAGCCGCAGCACCGGTCCGGTACGGCTGTAGCGGCGGATCTGCGGCAGCGGCGGGTAGTAGGCGTGGACGGAGATCGCATGCTCGGCGGTGGACTCGTTGAGGACCTCGTGGACGTGGTGGCGGCCGAAGGAGCGGCCCCGGCCCGCCGGGAGCCGGCGCTGCCGGTCGACGCCGTCGGAGAGTTCCAGGGTCTTCCAGCCGTCGGCGGGCAGGCGCGCGGCGAGCGAGTTCTCCTTGAGCTCGCCCCGCGCGGTGAGGAAGGCACCGACCGACTCCGCATGGTCGTGCCAGCCGGTGCCGCTGCCGGGCGGCCAGCCGATCAGCCAGGCCTCGCTGCCGCCGGGCCCGTCCAGGCGCACCCAGGTGCGGCCCTGCGGGTCCAGCGGGAGCGAGGCGATCAACTCGGTGTCGGCGGCGGTGCGCCGTACGAAGTCGAGGAGGTCCGCCTGCGTGGGGGCCTGGGCCGGGTGGGGCACGGAGGCGGGAGCGGAGACGGGGGCAGAGGGAGTGACAGACACGGGCACCGTCCTGGTCAGCGTTCGCGAGAGCGCGCGGCGGCGAAGGGCGGCGCGCGCGGGTGAAGAGGGATGCGAATTCAGCAGGACGGGCGACACACGCAGCCCGCGTAGCGGACGAGGTCCATATGGACCCTCCGCCAAAGGCGCACGCAGGTGTCGGTCACGATCCGGAGTAGACCATGCCGGTGCCGGGTGGTCAACTCACTGTCACCATGCGGACCACAGGGTGACGGTGAGTCGCGCGCGGGTGGCCGCGCGGGGCCGCGCCCGCCGCCCGCCTGACCAAGCGCCCAAGCGCCCAAGCGCCCAATGTGGTCACGTCGAGGCGGAGCCGACCGTCGCCTCTCTGCGGGCCGGGCCGCCGAGCGTCGCCTCGGCCGCCGCGTACAGGTCGGCCGGGCGCACGCCGTTCAGGGCGGTGACGAGATGGCCGTCGGGGCGGACGAGGAGGACGGTGTGGGCGGCCGCGCCGGGGTAGCTCTCGGCGACCAGCAGCTCCGCCGGGTGCGGCAGCGCGGTCACCGCGGCGGCGAGCCGGGGCATGATCCCGGCCGTCACCCAGTGCTTGCGCTCCCACACGCCCGTGCCCGGTGCGATCAGGACGACGAGCAGCGCCCCCCGGCCCAGCCGCTCGCGGAGCGGTACGAAGGAGCCGTCCTCCGCCGTCACCCGTACGTCCGCGACCTGGGTGCCCGGCGGGGTGTCCACGGGGACCTCGGCCTCCAGGGGCGGTGGCGTGAGCGGGGAGCCGGCGTACCCACCGGGTTCCCCCAGCGGGCCGCGGCCGAGGTGGCCGTCGGTGAGCAGAGCCTCGTGACCCCGGGCCGAGCCGGGGACGAAGGCCCGCAGCCCGCCGCTGCCGCGCAGCAGCGGCAGTACCTGGTCGGCGGCGCGCAGCCGGGCGGCGACGATGGCGCGCCGCTCCGTCTGGTAACTGTCGAGCAGCGTCTCGTGCGGGCCGTGGTGCCAGGCGAGCGCCAGCTTCCAGGCGAGGTTGTCGGCGTCCCTGAGCCCCTCGTCCAGCCCCTGGGTGCCGAGCGTGCCGAGCAGGTGGGCGGCGTCCCCGGCGAGGAAGACCCGCCCCGCGCGCCAGCGGCGGGCCAGCCGGTGGTGAACCGTGTGGACGCCGGTGTCCAGCAGTTCGTACGGCGGTGTGGAGCCGTCCGTCCAGCCGGCCAGGGTCTCCCGGACCCGGGTGACCAGGAGCTCGGGGGTGACCAGGTCCTTGCTGCCGGGCGGCAGCAGCCAGTCCAGCCGCCAGGCGCCGTCCGGCAGCGGGCGTGCGGTGACCTCTCCGGCCCAGGGCCCGGACGTCCGCCAGGGCGGCATCCGGTGGATCAACGCTTCGTCGGTCCAGGGAAGTTCCGTGCGCAGCGCGGCCACGGCGTGTCGTTCCACCGCGGTGCGGCCCGGGAAGCGGATGTCCTGAAGTTTGCGGACCGTCGAGCGCGGACCGTCGCAGCCCACCAGGTAACTGCCGCGCCACCAGGTGCCCTTGTCGCCCCGGGTGCGCGCCGTGACGCCGGAGGACTCCTGCTCGACGGCGTCCAGGCGGCTGTCCACGGCGACCTTGACGAGCCGCTCGCCGGCGACGGCCGCGCGCAGGGCGCCGGTCAGCACGTGCTGGGCGAGGTGCAGCGGTCCGGGTTCGGTGTCGTCGAAGGTGATCTCGCGCATCACCTGCTTGCGCCGCAGCGACCGCCATCCGGCCCAGCGCACGCCCTCCTCGGCGAGCGGCACCTCGGTCAGCCGTTCCACGAGCGCGGCGGTGTCCGCGCGCAGTACGACTGTGCGCGCGAGGCGGGGTTCGTCCTTGCCCGGTCCCTCGTCCAGGACGACCGAGGGCACCTCCTGACGGGCCAGCGCCAGGGCGAGCGTGAGCCCCACGGGCCCCGCGCCGACGATGATCACCGGGTCCACGGCGCGGCGCCTCCTGCCCGCGGCGAAGTCCTCGGGGACGTGGGTGAGCAGGAGGTCGGGGCAGGGTGCACGATCACAGAACGTATGCAACCCATTGCCGCTGCTTGCGTCAAGTGACGGAGGCCGTGGCGATCACGCCACGGCCTCCGTATCGGTCACCCGACGGCTTCCGGCAGGTTTCCGCACTGGTCACGCCACTGTTCCCGGGCCGCACCCGCCACTTGAGCGAGTGTCAGATGCTGCCGCCCGCGCCGGCGCCGAAGGAGCCCCCGACCTCCGCGGCGTTGAGCTCCTCGACGTCCTCGGCGCCGAGCACCTTGCCGGTGCCCCGCTTGCTGCGGCGCAGCCGGCGCTCCAGCCAGGAGGCGAAGGAGGTGAGGGCGAAGTTCAGCGCGACGAAGATGATCCCCACCACGATGAAGCTGGGGACGACGTTGGCGTAGTTGGCCGCCAGGGTGCTGCGCGAGCTCATCAACTCGGGGAAGGTGAGCATCACACCGCCCAGCGCGGTGTCCTTCACGATCACGACGAGTTGGCTGACGATGGCCGGCAGCATCACCGTGACGGCCTGCGGCAGCAGGATGCTGCTCATCGTCTGGCCCTTGCGCAGACCGACCGCGTACGCGGCCTCCGTCTGTCCCTTGGGCAGGGAGAGGATGCCGGCCCGGACGACCTCGGCGAGGACCGAGGCGTTGTAGAGCACCAGACCGGTGACGACGGCGTAGAAGGGCCGGTCGTCGCTGGAGACGTTCGTGGAACGGACGTAGAACTCCATCGCGAACAGCATCAGCAGCAGTACCGGTACCGCCCGGAAGAACTCGACCACCACTCCGGCCGGGACGCGGACCCAGCGATGGTCGGACATCCGGGCTATGCCGAAGACCGCGCCCAGCGGAAGCGCGATGACCATGGAGAGCGCGGCGGCCTTGATCGTGTTGCCGAGCCCCGGCAGCAGATAGGTGTTCCAGGCCTGGGCGGTGACGAAGGGCTCCCACAGGGCCCATTCGAGCTGGTTCTTGTCGTCCATCTTCCCCCACGCCCACCACAGCAGCAGGGCGAGCAGCAGGAAGAAGACGATCGACAGGGCGATGTTGCGCTGTCTGGCCCGCGGGCCGGGGGCGTCGTAGAGGACCGAACTCATCGCTTCACCGCCATGCGCTTGCCGACCCAGCCGAGGAGGAGGCCGGTGGGCAGGGTCAGCACCACGAAGCCGAGGGCGAAGAGCGCGCCGATGGCGAGTGTCTGCGCCTCGTTCTCGATCATCGTCTTCATCAGGGTGGCGGCCTCGGCCACGCCGATCGCGGCCGCCACGGTGGTGTTCTTGGTCAGGGCGATCAGCACGTTCGCCAGGGGCGCGATCACCGCCCGGAAGGCCTGCGGCAGCACGATCAGCCGCAGCGACTGGCTGAAGCTCAGCCCGATCGCGCGGGCCGCCTCCGCCTGCCCCACGGGCACGGTGTTGATGCCGGACCGGATCGCCTCGCAGACGAAGGCCGCCGTGTAGGCGGAGAGGCTGAGCACCGCCAGCCGGAAGCCCTGGAGCTTGAAGTCGTCGGACGCACCCATGGTGACGCCGAAGATGTCGGCCAGGCCCAGCGAGGAGAAGACGATGATGACCGTCAGAGGGATGTTCCGCACGATGTTTACGTAGGCAGTGCCGAAACCGCGCATCAGCGGGACCGGGCTGACCCGCATCCCCGCCAGCAGGGTGCCCCAGACCAGGGAGCCGACGGCGGACAGGGCGGTGAGTTGCACCGTCGTCCAGAACGCCCCGAGGACGTCGTAACCTTCAAGAAAGTCGAACACGATCTCCCGCGCTTCCGGGTGTGTGGCGTACGTGGAGGGTGTGGCGCGCCGCCACCCGCCTGTCAGGTGGCGGGTGGC
>NZ_JBEOWS010000034.1:0-44265 GCF_040296125.1 Streptomyces sp. NPDC002265
GCCGTCGCACCAGCCGACGGCCCCGGAGACCGGACAGGCAGCGCCGTGTCCGTACGCCGACGACCTCCCGTGCGTGTCGGAATTACGCCAGAGCCACGATCATGCCGACCAGCCCGACGACGACCAGCACGACAACAGCCATGATCAACAGGAGGGAGAGGGGCGCCCACGCCTTGGACGCCGCTGGCTCGTGCTGGGAGATTCCCTCCGTGGTGCTCCCCTCTGCCGGCGGCGTCGGGGTGGGAGTCACTTTTCGACTCCCGGGGGCAGTGCTCTGCTCTGACCAGATGTGGGGATGTGAGGTTGTCATGACGTACTCCGGTCGATCCGACACACAGGAGCGGTGGCCGGCCGTCCACCGCGTCGCGTCGAACGGCGTGCCGCCCGTATCGCAGAGCCCGCAAGCCGCGCCGTAGAGGTCCACCCCTCCTTGGAGTCCGGTGGCAGAAACGGCATGGGAAAGAACCCTGCGGACTAAGGGTTCCCTGCGCAGGTTGCCGCAATCGGCGAGACTCGGACAATTTGGACCAAAGGCCTACAGGGCGCCGTCGGTGCTCGGTGGGCGGCAACGTCAAGAGGCGGCCTGCGACCACCCGCGCAACCACATCGGGTCCGGGGCGAGACAGCCGCAGCGGGTCCGGAGCGACTCGCGACCGGGGAGCCCGGCCGGACACGCTGTGGCCGACCGGACCCCCGGCAGAGTGCGAGTCGGAGTCCCGGGCCCTTGACCGAGCGGCCGGCTCGTTTTGGGTGAAGCCGTCGGCCCGGGACACCGACACGCCATCCCTGCACTATCCGCCCTTCGCGGCCGCGGCCCCGCACGACACCCCGTACCAGCACCCTCACACCAGCCCGGAGACGGCTTCCGCATCAGGGGTGGGGTGCCATTCGACGAGCAGGATGGTCGCGTCGTCGCGTATCTGGTGTTCGTCGTGGTGGAGGAGATTCTGGATGATGCGGCGCAGTGCCTCGGGGGCGCTGTCGCCCTCGGTCATGGAGCGGATGACGGTGTCCGTGAGGCGCTGCTCGCCGAAGAGGTCGCCGTCAGGTGCGCGGGCTTCGGTGACGCCGTCGGTGTAGAGGAGGATCCGGTCCCCCGGCTGGAGGCGGACGCGATACTCCACGGGCGGGGTGTCGGTGTGGAACCCGAGCCCCAGAGGGAGCTGCGGGACGCCCTCCAGGACATGGGGCAGGACATGACCGTCGCGAATGAGCAGGGGCGGTGGATGGCCGCAGTTGATCCAGGTGAACCAGCCGCTGGTGGTGTCGAGGTGGGCCAGGACGGCGGTCATGAGGCGGCCCGGGATCCACTGGCCGAGAGTGCGGTCGACGGTGGTGGCGGCGTCCCGCAGGGTGCCACCGGTGCGGCGGATGAAGCGGCAGGCTGCGAGAGCGGCCGCGCTGGCCCCGCCTGAGGCCAGATCGTGGCCCATGGCATCCAGCAGCGTCAGATACAGGGTGTCGTCGACGAGATTGTGGTCGAAGGCGTCGCCGCCGATGTCGTAGGCGGGCTCCAGGACGGCGCTGGAGGTGACCTGACCGGTACCGATGGTGCGCGGCGGCAGGAACGCCCACAGAAGTTCCGCCTGGATGGTCATGGCGTTCGAGCGCTCCCGCATGATCACCAGGTCGCTGAAGACCGACTTGGACACGACCAGCAGGGTCGCCAGCCCCGCCAGCGCCTGGCTGTCCTCCAGGAGGCGGGGGGTGAGCGCGGTCGCGGCGACCTTCATGACGCCCACCCGCTCGACTCCGTCGATCATCGGCAGCCATGCCGTGCCACCGTCGCGCGACCGCTGGAGCTGCTGCGTACGGTAGGCGAGGCCGCCCAGGGAGTTGTCGATGTCCAGGGCTTCCTCGCCCGGGGCGGTGTCAGGATGCGGAGGGCGATCAGCTTGATCTGCTGCAGGTCGGGCACGTAAAGCCGTGCACTCGACAGCCCGAGGCGTCGGCCCGCCTCGTCGATCAGCAGCGGAACCTTTCTGGCGGAGGCGCGGTGGGACCGTGCCAGAAGGTCCGCCAGTACGACTTCACCCAGAGTCACAGCCCCTCCCGTACGTCGGTGCGGCGCGTCGCGCGCCCGATCGCGGGCCGCCCGCGGTCCTGACCCTCATCCTGGTCAACATCGCCGTGATCGGCAGCCTGACACGAGGCCCCTGCACGTGCGGGCCCGGCATGGCAGGCACCGCACCTGCACCGCGCACGCCGGTCACTCCCCTGCCGTGCACCCACCTCTCCGGCAGCGGAGATTCGGCAGGCACCCGGCAGACCGCGTGTCGGGAACCCGAGGATGTACGCCGGTACGGACACCCGCGACAGCCGGACGGCCCCTCGCACGCGAGCCGGCCACGACGCCCGCAGAGCGTCCTTACGACTCCGGAGTCGTCCATCCGCGCAGCGTGGCGTGGATCGTCGAGTCGAACGCGGACTCGGCCGTGGCCGTGTCGAGTGCCCCGGCCAGTTCGAGCGTCACGAGTCCGTGCAGGGTGGCCCAGATCGACAGGGCGATGGATGTGGCCCCGCCGGCGAGGACGGACGCCGTCAAGGCGCGGTCGATCGCCGCGAGCAGCGGGCCGATCGGGTCACGGGCACCGACTTCTCCCGACGGGTCGAAGGACTGCACACCGCCGAACAGCACCGCGTACAGGTGGCTGTGACCGCGGCCCCAACGACGGTAGGCGACGGCGAGCGCGCAGAGGTCGGCGAGGGGGTCCTCGGAGGTCTGCACCGCCGACAGGTCCTGGAACAGGCCGGCGACGGCTCTGTCGCGCACCGCGCCGATCAGGTGGTCCTTGCCGCCGAACAGGGAGTACACCGCCGTCGTCGACGTCTCGGCAGCGGCGGCCACGGCACGGACCGTCACCGACTCTCGCGGACGAGTGGCGAGCATCTCGGTCGCGCACTCCACCAGCCGCTCTTTGACGGCCTCGTCGTTCGTTCTCGGCCTACCCACGATCAGCAGCCTACCCTCTCTGATAACGTCGTTTTGAAACAGCGTTCTGAAACTGCTGGAGGTATGCCTTGTCCACACCCGCGATACGCCTCGTCCGCTGCACCGGACGCTTACTGTCGGCACTGGTTGCCGTCGCGACACTGGTCGTCGTCTTTCTCGCGCTGCTCACCCTCACGGACGGAGCGGGCTCGGGGCTGGTCGCGTGGCTGACGACCCTCGGGGCCGGAGCCGTCCTCGCGCTGTGGCGGGGCCGGCACCGCACCTGGCCGGCGCGGCTCGTGCCGTTCCTGCCGGTGATCGTCGCCGCGACGCTGACGGCGGCGGTGTGCGTCCCGACCGTGCCGACAGCCCGGCGGTATCCACCCGCCCTGCCCTTCGTGGTCACACAGCACTGGAGCCTGGCCACAGGCAGCCGGGTGGCGGTGTACCACTACCCGCCCGCGAACCCCGACACCCGGCACCCCATCCCGCTCGTGTACCTCAACGGCGGCCCGGTCCGCGCCATCTCTCTGCTCGACCACCGGTTCCTGCAACTCCTGGCACGCCGGGGCTACGACGTCTACGCCTACGAACAGGCGGGCGGCGGGCGGAGCGACCTGCTCCCCATGAGCCAGTACACGATCTCCAGGTCGGTCCGCGACCTCGCCGCCTTCATCGACCGCCTGCACCAGGGCAAGGTCGACATCCTCGGATTCTCCTCGGGCGGGGTCGTGGTCACCCGAGCCCTGGCCACCCCGCGCGTCGCCGCACGCCTGCACCGGGCGATCATCGCCGAGCCCGGCCCGATGGACGGCCCCACCGCACACATCACCGGGCACAGGGGCCGAGAATCCGCACGCGGCCTCGCGCCGGCCATGACCGGGCCGCGATCGACACACGTCCCCCGGTACGCCGTGGCCTTCGGCCTCATGCGGCTCGGACTCCTCACCCCCGACACGGGACTGATCGGACAGGCAGAGGGCGACAACGCCTTCACCGCCTCCGACCTCGGCAGCGACACCGCATCCGCCTACTGCGCCCGCGACGCGCACCGCATCCCCACCGAGGACACCGCACGGAACTTCTCCTTCAGCCCCGCCGCCGGCCTCCGCATCCAGCAGACGGTCAAGGACTCACCCTCCATCGCCGCGCAACTGAGGCGTTCCCGGACCCCCGCGATGCTGATGACCGCCGAGTGCTCCTCCCAGGTCCGCCAATGGGCGACCGAGGTACTCGCCCATGACCCCGCCATTCAGCGCACGCAGTACATGCCCGGAGTCGGACACCACATGTGGAACGGCCTCGACGACAACGACGACCGGGCCGTCGCCGTCATCACCGCTTTCCTCCAGGGCAAGCCGGCACCTTTGCCGAACTACCCGACCCGCGACGGCATCCCCGCCTTCCTGCGCAACCACGAATGACACCTGCGGCGCAGCAAACTCCTTCTGAACAGCGCACCTTCGGCGGTTCCGCAGAGAGTCCCCCTTCGACGTGGCCGTCGGGGCGATAGTGGGCTTGTTTCGCCAAAGTCGACATAAGGGACCGGGCTGACGCGGCCGGGTACGCCTGCCGGATCCGGTGTGGGACTTCTTCGCGGGCGGAAGCGGTACCGAGTCGATGTTGTCGGAGGGGGGCGCGGCCCTGGACCGCATCCGGCTCAGGCCGCGCTGTCTCGTGGACGTCTCCCGCTGCGACCCGCGCACCGAGCTGCTCGGCGTGGGCCTCGCGGCCCCCTTGGGCATCGCACCCATGGCGTACCACCAACTCGCCCACCCCGACGGCGAGGTGGCGACAGCACGGGCGGCGGGCGAGGCCGGGACCCTGGGCTCGTCGTCTCCAACCACGGAGGCAGGCAGCTGGACTTCTCCCGTGGCGCGCCCGATGTCCTGGCCGAGGTCGTGGACGCGGCCGCGGGGCGGTGCTCGGTCGTCCTCGACGGCGGGGTCCGGCACGGCGCCGACATCGCCAAGGCACTGTGCCTCGGCGCGGACGCGGTGATGGTCGGCCGCCCGGCGCTGTGGGGGCTCGCCCCCTCGGGCGCGGCAGGGGTCGCGGACGTACTGCGTCTGCTCATGGGCAAGTTCGAGGAGGTCATGGCGCTGATGGGGGCACCCACGGTGGCGCACTTCGAGCGGTCGGGGGTGTTCGTCCCCGGGTGTGCCCACGTACCCGGCTAGCGGGTGCGGCGGCCTGGGGCGTACGAGCGTGGGCGAGCGGGTGGGGGCGCCGTACGCGTCAGCCGGTCTGGCCGGTCGGCCGCAGGGTGATGTGGTTGATGTCCACGCCCGCGGGCTGGTTGACGGTGAAGACGATGATGTCGGCGATCTGCTCCGGGGTCATCGAGGGCGCTGCCTCGGGGGTGCCGCCCCGCTTGTCCCAGAACGGCGTGTCCACGACGCCGGGCGCGACGACGGTCACGCCGACGCCGTCCTTGCCGACGAGCAGCCGGGTGTTCTCGGCGAGCGCGTGGGCGGCCCACTTGGTGACGGAGTACAGATTGCCGGGGGTGTTCCGGACCCCCGCGACCGAACCGATGATCACGATCCGTCCCTTGGACGTCCGCAGGTGCGCCAGGGTCTCGCGAACCAGCAACGCCGGGCCGAGAACGTTGGTGAGCACCATGGCACGCATGTTCTCGGGCGTGTGGCTCTCAAGGTTGCCCGGCAGCGAGAAACCGGCGTTGGCGACGACGTTGTCCAGTCGGCCCCAGGTGCTGGTCACCTGGCGCACCGCGGCGGCGACGTCGTGCTCGTCACTGGCGTCACCGGTGATCGTCAGCAGCCGCTCGCCCGCCGAGGCGGAGTCGGCGAAGGCGGCCAGCTTGTCCGCGTCACGTCCGGTGACGGCCACCCGGTGGCCCTGCTTGAGCAGGGCGAGGGCGGTGGCGGCGCCGATTCCGGTCGAGCCACCGGTGATCAGCGTGACGGGTTCCACGGGACGGCCTCCTCGGCGACGGTAACGACTCGGGCGGCGCTCGCGCGGTGAGCGCGGACACCGCCCGTAGCTGTCGACGGCGAGGAAAGCGAAAGAACTTGATTCATAAGGTAGTTGAGCAGGAAACACGTTCACGGCCTCGCCGTCGGCAACGCTAGCACTCGGCCCGGAATCGAGTCACGAAGGCCTTCGAGGGCGATGACCTGGGCACGACCGAGGCCGACCGGTGTATCACTTCCCGCCCCCGCCGGGCGATCGCGCCCATCCCACGGTCGGTCGTTGCTCGATCGCCCTGCGCGGGCAGGCGGGCACGCCTTGCCCCACCCCGTGCGGACGTATTCCCTGCGTCGGGTTGGGCAGCGCCGTCCGTGGGCATTGCGTCATGCCCGTTCCCTCTTGGGAAAGACGTACTCGTCGAGGACCAGGCCTACGGCAGCGGCCGCCGGGATGGCGACAAGGGCGCCGATGATGCCCAGGAGCGCGCCGCCGATCAGCACGGCGAGGATGGTGACAAGCGGGTGGATGTCGACGGCGAACTGCATGGCCCTCGGCACGATGAGATAGTCCTCGGCGACCCGGAAGACGATGTAGAAGACGGCTGTCGCGATCGCTATGGGAAGGGACACGGACAGCGCGACAAGGCTGACGACGATGCCGGCGAGAGTGGAGCCGACGATCGGAATCAGGTCCATCAGGGCGGTGAAGATGCCCAGGGCGGCGGGATACGGGACACCGAGGGCCGCGCACCAGCCGAAGGTCGCCACTCCGGCGATGCCCGAGGTCACGAGGTTGCCGAGCATGAACTTGCCTGTCCGGTTCATGATCTCTTCGGTCACGCCCTCGACACGCTCGCGGCGGCTGGCCGCCACGAAGCGGAAGCAGAACTGCTTGACGGCCGGCAGGGCCGCCATGCAGTAGACGGTCACCGTGATCACGATCGCCCCCGAAGTGAGAGCGCTGAGGACGATATGGCCTGCGCCCAGGACTCCGCCGGCCAGGCCGGTCGCTCCGCTGTCCGAGTCGATCTCGTGCTTGGCCCTCTCGACCAGGTGATAACGGTCCTCCAGGCGCCCGATCGTCGACTGGTGGTCGTGCACCTGTTGCAGCCAGCCCGGTACGGCGTCGACCAGTGCAGAGATCTCTCTCGTCACCGGCGGGATGACCAGAGCCAGGAAACCGCCGAGCACCACGATGAACCCCGTCAGCACGATCGCGACGGCCCAGCCACGCCGCAGACCCCGGCGCGTGAACCATACGACGAGCGGTTCCAGGCTGATCGCGATGAACACGGCCAGCAGCAGCAAGGTCAGCACCGAACTCACCCGCAGGACCGTCTGGACCGCCAACCACGCCAAGCTCGCTCCCAGGCCCAGAGCGAAGCCCGCGGTCACCCACGACCGCCGACGCCGCCCGCGGGAATCCCGGCGCGACGACTGAGGGAACTGGGACCAGAACGCCGGTACACCACCCGCGGAGCCTGTCTCCGGGGGGTGCCCGCCCGTCCCCTCCACGGCGCCGTGTTCCTCACGAGCGGCCCCGGGCCCGGACTGCGCAGACATCGCGACGTCCCTCCTCGGCTGACTCGGACGGGCGTCGGTGTCACCGGGCATCGTCCGAGACGGGTTGGTGACAGTGCTCGCCGAGTACCCAGACACACCGCCGGAACCACCGTCGGCGGCTGAGTGCCCACGCCGCCCGGGCCGGGCCTGCGCTCGGTCGGCCGGGCGGGCGCCTCAGGTGTTCGGCCGCGCCGCGCTGATGCCGCCCAGAGCCGACGTCCCATCACGGGGGCGCCGCAGGACGCGGTTGCCCGCGCTTCGACGGGACGGGCCGCAGGCCGGGCTCCTGCGGACGGGGACTCCTATCGGCCGAGGGCCTTTTCCAGCTCCTCCTTGTTCATCTTCGAACGGCCGTGGACATTGCGCTGCTTGGCCTCGTTGTACAACTGCTCCTTCGTCGGGCCTTCGGAGCCGCTGTGCGAGCGCTGCCCGCCGCGCCGGGAGGAGGACATGTCCTCGATCGAGCTGCGGCTGGCCGTCTCCGACTCTCCGTGCCGGGCCCGTTCCTTGTTCACCGTGCGGGCGGCGATCTCCTCGGCACGCTGCTCGCTCTCACCGCGATCCAGTGCGCTGTCCTTGATGTGCTCGTACTGCCGCTCCCGCTTCGGGCTGGATCCACGGGGCATGGTCATACCTTTCTGTGCCGGACGAACATGGTGGCCGAGGTCTGCACGGCATGCCCGGGGCGAGCCCGTCCGCGCCATGCACGGCTTCTCGGAGATCGTGCACGACCTTGTTCCGGATCACCCGCCGGTCCTCCGAGCCGAAGCTCACGGAGGTGACGGCGCCGGATCCGCACGGACGTGCCGATCTGCAGCGTCCGGGTTCCCCGCTGCCGCCTTTTGACCCGTCCCCCGAATTCGGCCTTCGGCCTGCGAGCGCTGCCCGTCTCCCCCGCATCCGGCAGGACGAGGTGCGGCACCGCCGGCAGTCCGCCGACGGAGCCCACCAGGCGCAAGCGCGCGATCACCGTTCATGCCTGGACCACCGAGCTGCGCCTCACAGGCGCTCTTCCATGCCGACGGCCGCCTTCAGGTCCTCGTGCGCCTGCCCACGCCGGCCTTCCTGCTGCTCCAGCATCGCCCGGGCGATGGCGTCGAGCTTGCGCTGGACGGCGTGCTCGGCCCGCCGCTCGGCGTTCTTCAGCATCGCCAGCAGCAACAGCGTCACCGCCCCCATCGAGTCCCCGACCAACAGCTGCCACTCCGTCGGCAGCCCGGCCACGTGCACCGCGACGAACGCGACCACCAGGCACAGGCAGAGAACCGCGAACAGCGGCGAGCTGGTGAAGTTCGACGCCAGCTCGGCGAGTTCCTCGAACCGCCCACGTCGGCCACCGTCACGCTTGCGCGCCGGATGTTCGAACGTCATGACCTCACACCTCTCCGTCCAGGGCCGCACCGACGGCACACCTCCACTGTCCGGCAGAACCGCTGCCGAGTCCGTAGCCGGCTCTCGGCATGCCGGGCATTTCTGTCCGGAGAATCCGGAAGCACACCTCCACAACCTCGCCGCGCGCCGGGAAGCGGCCGCATGCGTGTCCCGGCCGTACCTGGGTTCGGGCGCAGCTCCTGCTGAGTGAGCGACTCCGACCGGCCTGACCGTCCAACGGCGCCTCCTCCATCCCCCTCCCCTCCCCTCCCCAACAGGCGTGTTTCTGTGCCGTGTTGTTCCGTGCGATGCTCGACCGCATGGAGCTGCCGAAGTCCTGGACGCGCTGGGCTCGGACGGGCGGGGAACGGGCGGGGCGGCACGTCCTCGATCCCGCACTCGACCGGGAGATCGCCGACCTGGTGGGCGAACTCGCGGCGGACGACGTCGAGGCCCGGACCAGGGCGGGTTGGTTCTACTGGGACCGGTACGAGGCAGCGCCTCAGGACGCCGGCGGCGCCGACCTCGAGGCCGCCGCCGCAGTGCTGCGGCCGCTGTTCCATGAGAACCCGCGGCGGCTCCCCGGCCCCGTACGCCGCTTCTTCGAGCAAGTGCCGGCAGCGGCGTCCGACACCCCCGGCACCACACACGACAACGCCATGGCACTCCTGACGATCGCGGAGCGCACACACAGCCGGCTCCTGCTCGACCGTTGCGTACGCATGCTGGAGGAGGCGGCCGAGCGAACCTCCCCCGACGACGCCGATCTGCCGATGCTGCTGTCCAACCTGGGCAAGGCCCTGTACGGCCGGTACGGCGAGCAGGACCTCCTGGGCGACCTCCTGCGCTCCGTCCAACTGGCCCGGCAGGCGCTCGATCTGACCCCTGTGGACGCGCCGCAGCTGTCGGCCAGATGGTCCGTCCTGGGTGTCGCACTGGCCGAGAGCTACCGGCGCAGCGGCGACAATGCCGTCCTGAAGGAGGCCGTCGGCGCGGGACGTACGGCGGTGGACCTGTCGCGTGGCCATCCCCAGCGGGTCACGATCCTGATGAATGCGACCTCGGCCCTGATCGCCTCGTACGAGGCGACCGGACGACCGGGCGAGCTGGACCGGGCGGTGCAGGTGGCGGAGGAGGCGGTGGAGCTCGATTCCGCTGCCGGCCGCGAGGACCCCCGGCGGCTGACCAACCTGGCCCTGGCGCTGCGCCACCGCTTCGAGCTCTCCGACGAGCCGGCGGACATCGACCGGGCGGTCGAACTGGCGCGGCGTGCCGCGGATTTCGGGCAGAGCCCGGACCGGCTCGGCAATCTCGGCAGCATCCTTTCGAGCCGGTACGCGCGCGGCGGGCGGCGGCAGGACCTCGCGGATGCGGTGGAAGCCGGGCGGGCCGCGGTGGCCCTGAGCGACCACGGGCATCCCGGCAGCAGTCTGCGGCTGGCGCAGCTCAGCCTCTCGCTGCGGCAGCTCGCGGAACTCGACGCCTGCACCGGCCTGCTCGACGAGGCCGTGCGCCACGCCGAGCAGGCCGTCGCCGTAGTGCCCGACGGACACCAGGAGCAGCCGTTGCGCCAGGTGGCCCTCGGTACCGCCCTGCAAGCACGGCACGCCCGGCTGGGTGGCCTCGCGGACCTCGAGCGGGCCGTCGTCCTGCTCCGCGACGCCTACGCACGGATGCCGGACACCGCCGTGCACCGGGCCACCTGCGCCACGAATCTCAGTGGGGCCCTGCTGAGGCGGTTCGAGGCCACCGGGCACCCCCTCGACCTCGATGACGCCGTCGCTCTCGGCCGAGCCGCCGTGGACGCCACCCCGGCCGGCAGTCCGGAGCGTTCCGGAAGGCTGTCCAACCTCGGGATCGCGCTCACGGAGCTCTTCGACCAGGCGGGCCGCCGCGAGGACCTGACGGCGGCAGCCACGGCGATCAGGGCCGCGGTGGCCGGGATCGGCGACGACCACCCGGAACGCGCGATCTATCTGGCCAATCTCGCGGGCGCGCTCAGCGGTGTGGCCCGGCGGAGCCGGCGGCGGGCGGACGTCGAGGAGGCGCTCGCCGTCGCGCGTTCCGCGGTCGCCGTAGCAGGTTCGGCCGATTCCACTGCCATGGCCAATCTCGGTGCCGTCCTGCTGACGCGCTACACCTTCACCGCCGGCCCGACCGACCTGGACGATGCCGTCGTCGCCGCGCGCCACGCGGTGCGGGCCGAGCCCGAGAGCTCTCCCTCTCACACGTTGTTCCTGGCCAACCTTGCCGGACTCCTGCTGCACCGCTGGACCGCGGCCCCGACCCCGTCGCGTGCGGCGGATCTCGAGGAGGCGCTCGACGCGGCCCGCCGTTCGCTGGCCGACAGCGACGAGGGCCTCCCCGATCGGACCCGGCGCCTGATCCATGTCGGCATCGCGCTGCACCGCTCGGGCAGGCGGCCCGGGGCGCCGCCGGACGACAACCGGCTCGGCGAGGCCCTCGACGTCCTGCAGCAGGCGGCCATGACGCCGACTGCGACGCCCCGCATCCGTATCCGGGCCGCCGCCGAGTGGGCCGATGCCGCGGTCACCGCGCAGCGGATGGACGTGGCGCACGAGGCGCTGTCCCTCGCGGTGGGACTGCTGGGCCGCCTGACCACGCGCCGCCTGGACCGCGCCGACCAGGAACACGAGCTGGCGGACCTGTACGGGCTGGCGGCGGACGCGGCCGCCTGCGCGTTGCAGGCCGCCGGCCCGGAAGCAGCCCTCGTCCTGCTGGAGCAGGGGCGCGGGGTGCTCCTGCAACAGCTGTTGGACACCCGGGTGGATCTCACGGATCTCCAGGCGCGGGAACCCGAACTGGCTGCGCGTTTCGAGCAGTTGTGCGCCGCGCTGGACGCCGGACCGGATGTGCCGGGGACGGTGGCGCCGACGCTCGGCCCGGACCGGCTGCCGGCCCGTCCCACGGGACGGCAGGCACTGGCGGCGGAACTGGAGGAGCTGATCGAACGGATCCGCACCGTCCCGGAGTTCGCGCGTTTCCTGCTCCCCCCGGACATCTCCCGACTCTCCGCAGCCGCCTCCGGCGGTCCGGTCGTGGTCGTCAACGTCAGCCGATACGGCTCCGACGCTCTGATCCTCACAGGCACGGGCGTCGAGCAGGTGGCGCTGCCGGCGGTCGACGTGGACACGGTGTACGAGCACACCGTGGAGTTCGTCAGAGCGCTGGAGGACATCAGGGACCCCGGCCGGGCCCGTGCCCGAGGTGAGTGCGAGGCGGTCCTCCACGACACGCTGGCCTGGCTGTGGAACACCGTCGCCGAACCCGTCCTCGATCACCTGGCCATCGGGCCGGCAGCATCCCCGCCCCGCCTGTGGTGGTGCCCGACCGGGGTGCTGTCGCTGCTTCCGCTGCACGCGGCAGGCCGCCACCGCGACGCCGGCGCGGCGGCCGCCCGGACAGTGCCGGCCCTGGTCGTCTCGTCGTACACCACGACCGTCAGAGCCCTGCTGCACACCAGGCAGCGGCGTCGGCGCACGGACCGGCCGCGCACCTCCCGCACGGCGCCGCGGGGGCTCGCCGTCGTCATGCCTCGCACTCCCGGCGAGCGGGACCTGCCCGGGGCGGTCGAGGAGGCGGCGCTCTTCAGTCGCGCGCTGGGCGGCCGCGTGACCACACTCGTGGGGCAGCAGGCCGTGCGCAGCGAGGTGCTGGGCGCGGTGCCGCAGCACGCGTGGGCGCACTTCGCCTGCCACGCCTACAGCGATCTGGACGATCCGGCACGGAGCAGGCTGCTGGTGCACGACCATCGCGGGACGCCCCTGACCGTGGCGGACCTGTACCGCATGCGGCTGGTGGACGCCGAACTGGCATTCCTGTCGGCATGTTCGACCGCGCGGGTCGCACCCGGACTCGCTGACGAGGCGGCCCACTTGCTGTCCGGCTTCCAGCTCGCGGGTTACGACCATGTGATCGGCACGCTGTGGCCGGTTCCCGACCGGTCCTCGCTGCGCGTCGCCGACCGTCTCTACCAGGCGCTCGGGGAAGGCGGGTTCGAGGCGGACGGCTGCGCTGCGGCGCTGCACGAAGCCGTGGCACGGTTGGCGCGGGGCTGGCCCGACCATCCGTCGATGTGGGCGGCGTACGTCCATACCGGCCCCTGACGCACGGGCCGCGCCGCCCGTGCGTCACAACGGGCGGCCGGACTCCGGGATCCGTGCGGCTGCCTCAGCTCACGGACGAGATGGCGGACTGGATCACCTTGGTCACGGCCGCGGGGTTCGACACCAGTGTCAGGTGTGAACCGCCTTTGTAGAGCGTCACCTTGGAGCCCGCCCGGTGTGCCATCTCCTGTTCCGAGGCAGGAGTGATGATCTGGTCGCCGCTGCTGATGAAGTACCAGGAGGGGATCGACTTCCACGCCGCGTACTTGGACGGGGTGTTGAAGGCCACCGTCGTCGCGGCACGCTGCGTGGCCCACAGGCCGACCGCCTGGTCACGAGGCAGATTGCTCGCGAACTTGGAGACGAACACGTTCTCCTTCAGGTACAGCGCGGATGCGTTGGGCGGTGCGTTCGGGTACGGCACGGCCTCGTACAGATCGGCCGGCGACCCCTTGGTCAGAACCGACGTCGGGCCGCTGAGCTGCGCCGTGGTCTCGCCGACCGCCGGTGCAGCGGCGTCGACGTAGACGAGCGCCTTCACATTGCCGACTCCCTGGGCGGCATTGGTGATCACCGAACCACCGTAGGAGTGGCCCACGAGAACGATGGGCCCCTTGATGGTCTGAAGGAATTTGTTGACCGTCTGCGCGTCGGTCGTCAGGTCCTGGAGCGGGTTGCCGATGGCACGCACCGAGTAGCCCGCGTGACGCAGCAGGCTCACCTCGCCGGCCCAGCTCGATGTGTCCGCCCATGCCCCGTGCACGAGGACGACCGTGGGTTTCG
Organism: Streptomyces sp. NPDC002265; assembly: GCF_040296125.1. Lineage (NCBI taxonomy): Bacteria > Bacillati > Actinomycetota > Actinomycetes > Kitasatosporales > Streptomycetaceae > Streptomyces > Streptomyces sp. NPDC002265. Next base: position 13,710 of record NZ_JBEOWS010000034.1, read on the forward strand.
CCTGTCCGGCGGCCGCTCGATCGACGTGCGCGACACCGCTCGACGGGGCCGCGCCGACCATGGTGGTCGCGGCGATCGAGACCGCCGCCAGAGCCATCGGGAGATCCCGTCGCCGTGGAAAGCGGGCCATCGCAGGCCTCCTTGTTCCAGGATCACCGCAAGGGCGCTCCTGACGGATGAGGACGGCCAGGCAGGGCGGCTCGCGCGGGAAAGCCCGCCGCGGCCACCGACACGTCCCTGGCCACCAATCGACGGTAGCCTCACACCGCCCCGTCAGCATCCGGGAGGCGCACGGCCAGGCACGCAGCGCTGGATCACGTCGCTGCGCCCCATGGCTGTGAGCCGATCACCTGCCTGGCTGCGGCATCCCGGACGTGCACCGCACCGTCGGTGCTGTTCAGCTGCGGGCGAATTCGAGGAGGTCCTTGTTGAAGATCTCGGCGAACTTGGGGACCATCGCGAGCCCGTGCGGGGCGCCGGGGTAGACCTTGTAGATGCAGTCCTTGACGAGCTTGGAGGACTTGTCGCCCGCGGCGATCTTGGGGACGATCTGGTCGTCGTCGCCGTGCACGATCAGGGTGGGCACGTCGATCTTCTTGAGGTCCTCGGTGGTGTCCGTCTCGGAGAACGCCTTGACGCAGTCGTAGGCGCCCTTGATCCCGACGGTCATGCTCCAGAGCCAGAACTCGTCGCGGGTGCCCTGGGTGACGGTCGAGCCGTCGCGGTTGGCGCCGTAGAAGGGCGCGCTCAGCTCCTGGTAGAACTGGGAGCGGTCGTTCGCCACGCCCTCACGGATCTGGTCGAAGACCTCGATCGGCAGGCCCTCGGGGTTGGCGTCCGTCTTGAGCATCAGCGGGGGGATCGCGCCGACCAGGACGGCCTTGGCGACGCGACCGGTGCCGTGCCGTCCCATGTAGCGGGTGACCTCGCCGCCGCCGGTCGAGTGACCGACCAGGATGACGTCGTGGAGGTCCTCGGCCTCGATGACCGCGGCCAGGTCGTCGGCGTAGGTGTCGAGGTCGTTGCCGCCCCAGGGCTGGTCGGAGCGGCCGCCGCCGCGCCGGTCGTGGGCGATGGCGCGGAACCCGTTGTCGGCCATCAGCTTCATCTGCGCGTCCCAGGCGTCGGCCGTGAGCGGCCAGCCGTGGGAGAACACGACGGGCTGCCCCGACCCCCAGTCCTTGTAGAAGATCCGGGTGCCGTCCTTGGCGGTGGCGAAGGGCATGACTGTGTTCCTTTCGAAACTGGTCCAGAGCTCCACGGGTCTCGCGGGTTCATCGCCCGAGACGGATTGCTCAGCGCCGCGAGACGGCTTCGGACCTGCGGACAGGAAGTCGACGGAACGGTCAGCGACGAAGGGTGACCGGGTGAACACGTTGTCGCCCACACTCTAGTCGCGGGGGCACCTCTTCAGCGCGTCGAGGAATGCCGGCCGACAAGCGAAGCGATCGGAACGGTCCCTGGAGGTCGCGGCCGCCGGGGACGGCCGCGGATGTTCCCGCCGGGCCCACGGCATGAGGCAATTTGCCGGGTCTGAGCGCCGATCGTAGGGTCGGAGAGTCGGAGAATCGACCCGGTCACGCTTCACGAAGGGCTCGCTTTGGCCACTGTCAGTGACGCCTTCTACGGAATTCTCCGCCACCACGGGGTGAAGGCGGTGTTCGGGAATCCGGGGTCGAACGAACTCTCCTTCCTCACCGGGCTTCCGGACGACATCCCTTACTACTTGGTGCTGCAGGAAGGCGCCGCGATCGCCATCGCCGACGGCTTCGCCCAGGCGTCGGACAGCATCGGATTCCTCAACCTGCACGCCGCCTCCGGTACGGGCAACGCCATGGGCTGCCTGACCAACACGGCGGACTGCCATACGCCGTTGGTCGTCATGGCCGGCCAGCAGGCACGGCGTTACGTCCCGGTCGGCGCCATGCTGACCAACGTCGACCCGGTCAAGCTCGCCGAGCCGCTGGTGAAGTGGTCGGGAGAGCCGCTGCGTCCGCAGGACGGGCCCGCCCTGGTGTCCAAGGGCCTGATGCTCGCCGGCTCCGCACCCCGCGGGGTGGTCTACCTCTCCGTCCCGCTGGACGACTGGACGGAGCCCGCCGAGGAGAGCGCGCTGACGATGCTGCTCGAACGCAGCGTGGACGGCGCCCCGGTGGTCCCGCCCAAGGCACTCGACGCCCTGGTCCAGGCCCTGGACCGCGCATCAGCGCCCGCCCTGGTGCTCGGGCCGGGCGCGGACACCGATGAGGGGTTCCAGGCCGCGATCACGCTGGCCGAACGCGCCCGCCTGCCCGTCTGGATCGCGCCGAGCCCGCCCCGCTCGCCCTTCCCGACACGGCACCGCTGTTACCAGGGCCAACTCCCGTCCGCCGCGGGCGCCGTCGCGGACGTACTGGCACCGTACGACGTGGTGATCTGCATCGGGGCGCCCGTGTTCCGTTACCACGCGCCGAGCACGGACGACTTCCTGCGCCCGGGTGTCAGCGTGTACGCGGTCACCGACGACCCGGACGAGGCGGCACGCGCGCCCTTCGGGCACATCTCGGTCGGCGACCCGACCGACGCCCTGGCGCGGATCGCCGCGGCGGCGGCCCCGAGCAGCCGCCCCTGGCCCGCGGAGCGCACGATCGCCCGGGCAGACACCAGCGGACCGCACTTCACCACCGAGGCCATCCTCGACGCGGTCGAGGCGGGCAAGACCGACGACACCGTCATCGCCCTGGAGTGGACATCGTCGGACCTGGTACGCGACCGGCTGACCATCACCCGCGCCAAGTCGCTGTTCTACTGCGCCGCGGGCGGTCTCGGCTGGGGCCTGCCGGCTGCGATCGGACTGCGGCTGGGCAACCCGGACCGTCCCGTCGTCGCGCTGATCGGGGACGGCGCGATGCAGTACACGCCCGCTGCCCTGTGGACCGCGGCACGCCATCACGTGGCCGTGACGTTCGTCGTGTGCGTCAACACCAAGTACCGTGCGCTTCAGGAGTTCTCGGAGATCCTGCACGTCCCCGAGGGCGACTACCTCGACATCTCCGGCCTCAACGTGCTGGACATCGCCCGCGGTTACGGCGTGGAGACGCACCGGGCCGAATCCCTGGACGACCTCACCGAGTACATCCGCAAGGGCGCATCGGCCACCAGCCCCCGCCTGGTGGAGATCCGCCAGCGCTGACGGACACCAGACCCGGCCCCACGCGCAGCCCGCCCCCTCCTCGCATCGGAGTCAGCATGGCCACCACGCCCCCACTGCCCCCCTTCACCCATGAGAGTGCCGTGGAGAAGGTTCGCGGCGCCGAGAACGGCTGGAACTCCCGCGACCCGCAGAGGGTGTCGCTCGTCTACACGCCGGACAGCGTGTGGCGCAACCGTGCCGAGTTCCTCCAGGGCCGCGAGGAGATCGTCGCGTTCCTCACCCGCAAGTGGCAGCGCGAGCTGGACTATCGCCTGATCAAGGAGCTGTGGGCGTTCGAGGGCAACCGCATCGCCGTACGGTTCGCCTACGAGTGCCACGACGACTCCGGGAACTGGTACAGGTCCTACGGGAACGAGAACTGGGAGTTCGACGAGGACGGCCTGATGCGGCGACGCATCGCCAGCATCAACGACCTGCGCATCGACGAGTCCGAACGCAAGTTCCACTGGCCACTGGGCCCACGCCCCGACGACCACCCGGGCCTGTCCGACCTCGGCCTCTGAGCATTCCGTCACGCCGACACCGTCCGCCGACTTCCGGCGGGCCCCTACGATGGACCGGGTGGTCCATTCCCAGGAGGTGCGGGGCGTGCGTGGTGAGCTGACGGCCAAGGGGAAGGCGACGCGGGGCCGGATCGTCGAGGGGGCGGCGGCGGTCCTGCGGGAGAAGGGCGTCGCGTCGGCCACCCTGGACGACATCATGGTGCGCACCCGCAGCAGCAAGAGCCAGCTCTTCCACTATTTCCCGGCGGGCAAGGACGAACTCCTCGTCGCGGTGGCCCGGTTCGAGGCGGACCAGGTCCTGGAGGACCAGCAGCCCTACCTGGGCCGCCTCGATTCGTGGCAGGCCTGGAGCGAGTGGCGGGACGTGGTCGTCAAGCGCTACGAGGACCAGGGCGACCAGTGTCCGCTCGGGTCGCTGTTCCTCCAGATCGGCCGCTCGACCCCCGGGACGCGGGCGATCGTGGTCGAGCTGATGCGACGCTGGCAGGAGAGCCTCGCCGCGGGCATCAGAGCGCTCCAGACGGCCGGCAGCCTGCCCGCCGACCTCGATGTCGACCGGCGGGCCGCGTCACTGCTGGCCGCGATCCAGGGAGGCGTGTCGATCCTGTTGTCGACAGGGTCGTCCACCCACCTGCGCGCCGCTCTCGATCAGGGGATCGACGACCTGAAGCAGGCAGCCCGCACCACACCGTGACCTGCACGCCCTGCGCCTCCCGGAGTTCTTCGCGCGACTGCCGCGCCGGGAGGCGCACCGGGGGTCAGGCGGCGACGACCGCGACCGTGGTGCGGCCGCCGTCGACGTCGAGCACGATGCCGTGCACGAAGGCGGACTCGTCGGACGCCAGGTACACGGCGGCGTTCGCGATCTCCTCGGGGCTGCCCATCCGATGGGCCGGGGTGCCCTTCATCATGACCTCGGCGGGGTGCTCCACTCCGGGGGCCGCCGTCAGCACCACCCCCGGGGAGATGGCGTTGACGCGGACGCCCTGAGGCCCGAACTCCGCGGCCCATGCCCGGGTCAGCGTCTCCATGGCTCCCTTCGTGGAGCTGTAGAGCGCTCCGACCGGGATGCCGAGACGCGCGATCCAGGAACCCAGGTTGATGATCGACCCGCGGCCGGCCTCCACCATGGCGGGGGCGACGGCCGCCGTCAGGAAGAACGGGGCCTTGACGTTCACCGCGTAGACCTGGTCGAAGGTCTTCTCGTCGGTCGTCGTCGTGGAGTCGGCGGGATAGATGCCGGCGTTGTTCACCAGGATGTCGATCCGGCCCCCGAGGACGCCGGTCGCCGCCTCGGCCAGAGCCTGCGAGGCCGCGGAGCCGCCGTCCAGGTCGGCCTGCACGAAGTCGGCCCGTCCGCCGCGCGCCCGAATCCCGTCGACGACCTCCCTGCCCCGTTCGGCGCTCCGGCCGGAGACGGCCACGTGCGCCCCCTGGGCGGCGAAGGCTTCGGCGATCGCCCGCCCGATGTTGCTGGTCGCTCCGGTCACCAGGGCGGTCCTGCCCTCAAGACGCATTGACATGATCCACTCCGTTGCATTCGTTCTTCACCGTGGACCCGGGCGGCCGGAAGGCGGCAGCACCTCCGGCCGGACGGGACCCTGACACACAGGGCATGTGCGTCAACGTACGAGCGAAAAAATGGACCGGCAAGTCCAGAACATGGGGCGGGCCGGCCCGGGGATCTCAGGCGCCGGTCGTTCCGCCAGGCTCCTGGTCCCGCGCGGCCTCGGCGAACACCTGCGAGGCGACCTGATACCCCTCGAAGGCGCGCGCGGCTCCCGCGTACGCGGCGATCTGGATGAACACCTCGGCGATCTCCTCGGGCGTGGCGCCGCTGTTCAGCGCGATGCGGAGCTGTCCGCGCAGGGGTTCCAGGGTGCCGAGGACAGCGGCGATCGTGACCGAGACCAGGGCGCGCGTGCGGGTGTCGAGCACCTCGCTCCGGGGCCAGGCGGCGCCGAAGGTCTGCACGGTGGCGAGCCGCTTGAAGTCCGCGCCGTTGGCGGGCTCACCGGCAGCGGGTTCGAGGAACGCCTCCAGCGGAATGCCGAGCAGTCGTTGCGCGTGGCCGAGCGCCTCGGCGTAGCGGTCTTCTTCCTGGGCGGCGGTGGCCATGGCTGCTTCCTTCCAAGGGGACATCGGTCGTCGACGGGGACCGGTCGTTCACTGATGAGCGACGGAGCGCCCATCCCCCCGTCCGGGTCCCGCGACAGGAGAACAACTCGAATGTAGCTGTTATTTCAAAAAGTGCCACACCAGTGTGGCACTTACATGATGTACCGCATCTCTCATGTGGCTCTCAATGAAACAAGTGCCACAGTCGGATAGGATTCCGCTCTCATGAGAGCCGATGCCGCCCGCAACCTGAGCACCCTCCTGCGTACCGGGGCCCATCTCCTCGCGGAGGACCCGAGTACGTCCATGGCGGCCATCGCCGCGGCAGCAGGGGTGGACCGGACCACCGTCCATCGCCGCTTCGCGAGCCGAGAGGCACTGCTGCGCGCGGTCTTCCACGCCAAGCTCGACGCGTCCGAACGCGTCCTGGACGAGGCCCGCCTCACCGAAGCCCCGGTTCCCGTGGCCCTGCACCGGTACCTGGAGGGGATCATTCCCGTCAGCCGGGAGTGGCCGGTCGACACGCGGCGGATGATGCAGCAGGACCCCGAGGCGCGCGAGCGCCGCGACGCGCTGAGCGAGCGGCTGAACACGTTCCTGCGGCGCGCCGCCGCCGAGGGCCATCTGCGCGCCGACGTCGACGCGGACTGGACCCGCGCGGCCCTCGGCCGGCTCGTCGACACCGTCGCCCACGACTTCCCCTCCATGGACGCCCCGCGGGCGGCGGACCTGGTCGCGGACACCTTCCTGCACGGGCTCGGCGCTCGATGACGTGAACGGCGTCAAAGACGCGTCATGAACCGGTCCTTCGATGTCAGGCGTACGCCAACAGGGCAGTCCGCCGGCCTCTCCCGGCGCTTCGATGAAACCCGAATGTCCGGGACGGCGTGGACCGAGGAGTGAAGGACGATGGGCGACAGCGGGCGGCGGCGCGTGGTGGTCGGGGTGAGCGGTTCGCTCGGGAGCCTGACAGCCCTGCACCGGGCGGTGGGCGAGGCCCGCCGGACCGGTGGGGAGTTGCTGGCCGTGCTGGCCTGGGAACCGCCGGGCGGCGAGGTCGCACACGGGCGGTCCATGTTTTCGCCCCCGCTGGCCGACCTGCGGCGGGATGCGGCCGAACGACTGCTCGCCGCTCTCGGCACGGCCTTCGGCGAGACGGGACCCGCCGTACCGTTCCAGGGCCTGGTCGTACGGGGCACGCCAGGGCGTGCGCTGGTCGAGACCGCCGACCGGGCCGACGACCTCTTGGTGATAGGCGCGGGGTCCCGGGGCGCGATGCGCGTCCTGTTCCCGTCGGCCGCCCGATACTGCCTCGCCCACGCCACCTGCCCGGTGCTGGCGGTACCGCCCTCCCCCCTGCAGAGCGAACTCGTCTCCCTGCGCCGCCGCATCAGCCTGCGACTGTCGCTCGATGCCCGGGAAGCGGCGGACGACAGATCCTGACCGGCCGGGGCGCGTCGGCGACCGGGGGCGCCGACCAGGTGTCCCCCGCAGCCGCGCCGACCGGTGTCCCCGCAGCCGTGAGCAGCGCCTTCCCCGCAGCGTCAGCAGCGCGTTATAGGTACCGGCCCGCGCGTCAAGCATCCGTCAGCGAGGGGGCCCGGCCCTGGTGGGGCGGGCATAGCTTCGTCGCAGCGCCCGGCCGATCCGGCCGGGCGGCGCACGTCGCCTTCTTCGAGGAGCAGCACCATGTCTGCAGTCGAGTATGCCGAGGACCCCGAACCTTCCGAACGGTTCCCGACCGGACCTCTCTTCGTCCCTGTCCGGTCGGGGCCAGCGGGCTGTACGGCCCGGTTCTTCCGCACTCCCCTGGGCGGCCGTACCGCCGTCGGCTTCACCTCGGCGGCGAAGCTCATCGCCACACTGGGCGCCGAGCAGGCCTCCATCAGGCTCTCCGAACCCGCGCTGCGCGCGCTCGCCGCGCCCCTGGGCGTCACGGTCCTCGCCGTCGACCCGCAGTTCTCCGCCCCCGCGGCCGGCCGCACCACGGCCACCGTCCGTGAGCGGCAGAACTCCTGGCGCCGCCGGCATCCCGAGAGCGCCGGCGCCCTGCGGGTGACCGACACCTCCGTCGCCGCGTCCCCGAACCCCCGCTGAACGGTGCCTCGCCGAGGCCGCCGACCGCCTCGGCACCCCCGTGTACGTCCTCGACGAGCAGGAGGGGCCCGCCTTGTACGGAGTGCGCTACGCACCCCGGCTGATCGGCCGTACCTCCAGCGCCGCGCCCGCCTCGTCACGGTCGTTGGCCGGCACTGCGAGGCCGGTGACGTCCTCGCGGACGAGGTGGCGCTCCCCGGGCTCTAGTCCTCCGCCTCCCTGCGCCTCCCTGCGGCTCCCGCCGTTTCCAGGCCTCCGTCGGGGCGCCCGCCCCGGCGGAGGCCGCCCGGCGCGCACACCCGAAAGCTCACGCACATCCCCACTCCAGCCACTCATTCAAGAGGACGAGGTCTCGATGACCGTCGAAAACAGCATCGGCCTGATCGTGGCCGTCGCCCTGCTCGCCTACCTGATCGTCGCCCTGATCAAGCCGGAGAAGTTCTGATGACCGCCCCCGTCCGGACCCTGCCCGCGCCCGTGCCGGACTCCCCTCCCCCCGTGACCCGGCGGCCGCCGCGCCGGGTCGGCGCCGGGATGCTCGACCCGGCGCAGCTGTGGCGCGCGCTCCCGCAGGCGTTCACGAAACTGAATCCGGTGACCCTGTTCCGTAACCCGGTCATGTTCGTGACCGAGGTCGGTGCCGCGCTGACCACGGGCATCGCGGTGTGCCACCCCAGCCTCTTCGGCTGGCTGATCACCGGTTGGCTGTGGCTCACCGTGGTCTTCGCCAACCTCGCCGAGGCCGTGGCGGAGAGCCGCGGCAAGGCGCAGGCCGACTCACTGCGCAGAACACGGCAGCAGACCACCGCGTGGCGGCTCGCCCAGTGGGCGCCCGGCGTCGCGGACGACGCGTACGTCGACGAACCCGTCGCCGCCGGCGAGCTCCGGCGTGGCGACATCGTGTCCGTGACGGCCGGGGAACTCATCCCCGGTGACGGCGACGTCATCGAAGGCGCCGCGAGTGTGGACGAGTCGGCGATCACCGGTGAGTCGGCGCCGGTCATCCGCGAGTCGGGCGGCGACCGCAGCGCGGTCACCGGTGGCACCCGGGTGCTCTCCGACCGGCTCATCGTGCGCATCACGCAGGAGCCCGGGGAGAGCTTCCTGGACCGGATGATCGCCCTGGTGGAGGGGGCCAACCGGCAGAAGACCCCCAACGAGCTGGCCCTCAACCTGCTTCTGGTCATGCTGACCTTCGTCTTCCTGGTCGCGGTCGTCACCCTCCAGCCGATGGCGGTCTTCTCCAAGGACGTGATGGCCGCCGCGCACGACACCGCGGCGCTCGACGCGAACGGCGTGACGGCCATCGTGCTGGTCTCGCTCCTGGTCTGCCTGATCCCGACGACGATCGGCGCGCTGCTCTCGGCGATCGGCATCGCGGGCATGGACCGGCTGGTGCAGAGGAACGTTCTTGCCATGTCCGGACGGGCCGTCGAGGCCGCCGGCGACGTCAACACCCTGCTGCTCGACAAGACGGGCACGATCACCTTCGGCAACCGGAGGGCGAGCGCGTTCCTGCCGGTCGGGGCCGTCTCGGTGGATCGGCTGGCCCGGGCGGCGCTGCTGTCGAGTCTGGCCGACGAAACACCTGAGGGCCGTTCCGTCGTCGAATTCGCCTACGACAAGCACGAGTTGACCGAGCGGGTCGCCGACGGCGCCGAGTGGGTGCCGTTCACCGCCGCCACCCGCATGTCCGGCGTCGACCTGCCCCGCGGTCAGCGACTGCGCAAGGGCGCTGCGGCATCCGTGGCGGCCTGGGTGTACGAGCAGGGCGGCAAGGTCGCGCCCGCACTGGAGGCGATCGTCCGGCAGGTCTCCGCGTCCGGCGGTACGCCGCTGGTCGTGGCGGAGTCCACTAGCGACGGCGGAGCCGAGGTCCTCGGCGTCATCCACCTCAAGGACGTGGTCAAGCCCGGCCTGCGCGAGCGCTTCGACGAGCTGCGCCGGATGGGCATCCGCACCGTGATGGTCACCGGCGACAACCCGGTGACCGCCGGGGCGATCGCCCAGGAGGCCGGTGTCGACGACTTCCTGGCCGAGGCCACCCCCGAGGACAAGCTGGAGCTGATCAAGCGGGAGCAGGCCGGCGGTCACCTCATCGCGATGACCGGCGACGGGACGAACGACGCCCCGGCCCTCGCCCAGGCGGACGTCGGCGTCGCGATGAACACGGGTACGTCGGCCGCCAAGGAGGCCGGCAACATGGTCGACCTCGACTCCGACCCGACGAAGATCATCGAAATCGTCGAGATCGGCAAACAACTCCTCATCACCCGCGGGGCGTTGACGACCTTCTCGATCGCCAACGACATCGCCAAGTACTTCGCGATCCTGCCCGCCGTGTTCGCCGCCGTGTATCCGGGGCTCGACCGCCTCAACGTCATGGACCTGCACTCGCCGCTGTCCGCGATCCTCTCCGCCGTCGTCTTCAACGCGGTGGTCATCGTGGCACTGATCCCGCTCGCCCTGCGCGGTGTGCGCTACCGGCCGTCCTCCGCCTCCGCCCTGCTGACCCGCAACCTGTGGATCTACGGGCTCGGCGGCGTCGTCGCGCCCTTCCTCGCCATCAAGTTCATCGACTTCGCACTCGTGCAGTTCATCCCGGGAATCTGACCATGACACGCATCCCGCACTGGCTCGCCCAGCGCCTCGCGGCACTACGGGTGGTCCTCGTGCTGACCCTGGTGACCGGCCTCGTCTATCCGCTGGCCATGACGGCCTTCGCCCAGATCCCCGGGCTCGACGGAACATCCCGGGTGACCGGCGCCGACGGCAGTGCCGCCGGCTCCGCCCTGATCGGCCAGTCCTTCACCGACGCCAAGGGCAACCCGCTCAAGCGGTACTTCCAGTCCCGGCCCTCCAACGCCGGCACGGGCTACGACGCCACCGCGTCCGGAGCCGGGAACCAGGGCCCCGAGTCGGTTGTCGACATGAAGGACAAGCCGAGTCTGCTCACCCAGGTGTGCGGACGCAGCAAGGCCGTCGGCGAGCTCGAAGGCGTCGACGGCTCCCGCCCGTTCTGCACCCCGGACGGCGTGGGCGCGGTTCTCGGCGTCTTCTACGACGGCGGCACGAGCGGCAGGGTGGACCGGGTCGTCAGCCTCAACCAGGAGTGCCCGGCGAGACCGTTCCTCGCCACGTACAAGGGAGTTCGTGTCACCTGTGCCGAGCCCGGCGCCGACTACAGCCGCGCCGTGACCGTCCCCGTACGCGGTGACGCGCCCGCAGACCCGGTCGTGCCCGCCGATGCCGTGACCGCGAGCGGCAGCGGACTCGACCCCGACATCAGCCTGGCGTACGCGAGGCTCCAGGCACCCCGGGTCGCGCGTGAGCGCGGCACGAGCACAGCCGACGTACGCGAACTCATCGCGCGGTACACCACCGGCCGCACGCTCGGCGTTCTCGGCGAGCCCGGTGTCGACGTCGTCGAGCTGAACATCGCACTCGACCGCGCCTATCCTCAGCAGGGAGCCTGATCATGGCGGCCTGGATCCAGGCATCACTCGTCCTCGCCGTGGTGGTGGGACTCCATGTCCCGCTCGGTGACTACATGGCCCGAGCCCTCGACGGCGGGACGCACCGGCGTGGGGAGAAGACCCTCTACCGCGTGTGCGGGATAGACCCGGACAAGGAACAGACCTGGCGGCACTACCTCACCGCCCTGCTCGCCTTCTCCGTCATGAGCATCGCGGCACTGTTCGCCGTCTTCACCCTCCAGGGAGAACTGCCGTGGTCGACGGGCCACCAGGGCATGCCGTGGCGGCTCGCACTGCACACCGCCGTCTCCTTCACCACCAACACGAGCTGGCAGAACTACGCCGGTGAGTCGGCCACCGGGCACCTCGCGGTCATGGCGGGTCTGGGCGTCCAGGCGTTCGCCTCGGCGGCGGTCGGCATCTGCGTGGCCCTGGCCCTCGTACGGGGTCTGGTCAGGCGCAGCACCGACGACCTCGGCAACTTCTGGGTCGACCTCCTGCGTACGACCGTCCGCGTACTGCTGCCGATGGCGGTCGTCGGCGGTCTGATCCTGATGGCGGGCGGGGTGATCCAGAGCCTCGGCGCCGGCCACACCGTCACCACGGTCGCGGGCGCCCGGCAGACGATCCTCGACGGACCGGCCGGATCCTGGGAGCCGGTCAAGCTGCTCTCGGGTGACGGCGGCGGCGTCTTCAACGCCAACAGCGCCCATCCCTTCGAGAACCCGAGCGCCTGGACCAACGCCTTCGAGATCGTGCTGATGCTGCTGATCCCGACGGCCTGCATCCGCATGTTCGGCAGGCTGATCGGCAGCCTGAAGCAGAGCTGGACCCTCCTGACGGTCGTCGGCATCCTCTTCGGCCTGCTCCTGGCGGCCGCGACGCTGGCCCAGTCCGCGCACACCGGTACGGTCACCCAGGCGGTCGGGGGCCAGTACGAGGGCACGGAGACCCGATTCGGCATCCCCGGCTCGACGCTGTTCGGCGTGGCGGCCACGGGCTCGGCCGACGGCGCGGCCAACGCCTCGTACGACAGCTTCTCCAGCCTCGGCGGCGGGGTGCTGCTCTCCGCCATGATGCTCGGCGAGATCGCGCCCGGCGGCACCGGCAGCGGACTGTACGGCCTGATCGTGGTGGTCCTGGTGGCCGTCTTCATCGGGGGTCTGATGGTCGGCCGCACGCCCGAGTACCTGCGCAAGCGGATCGGGTACGGGGAGATGCGCTGGGTCGTGGTGTACGCCCTCATCCCGCCCACCGTCATCCTGGCGTGCACGGGCATCGCGCTCGCCGCGGGCGACGGGCAGACCTCGATGGGCAACCCGGGGGCGCACGGCCTGACGGAGCTGATCTACGCCTACACCAGCAACACCAACAGCAACGGCAGCGCGATGGCGGGCTTCAACGGAGCCACCGATTTCCACAACCTCCTGATGGTGGTCGCGATGCTGGCCGGGCGTTATCTCCCGATGGTCGCCGTGCTGGCCCTGGCCGGGCGGCTGGCCAAGCAGCAGCCGGGCGTCGTCACGGTCGGCACACTGCGCGCCCAGGGCGTCAACTTCGTCGTGCTGGCCACGGCCGCGGCCATCATCCTGGCGCTGCTCAACTTCCTGCCGGCCCTGTCCCTCGGCACCATCGCCGACGGACTCCTCTAACCCCGTACCGGCTGAGCCCTCCCAGGCCGCTCACAGGCTCAGCCGGTACGGCACCACACACCCGACGATGCGGGTGAAGGTCCTCGGACCCCGTGCTGCGGGCGTCGGTTCCTCTGGTGCCGCATCAGGCAACGTACGTCCTGTTGGCGGGGCGAAAATCGGTGGGCCGACTCAGCCGACTCCGCCACGATTGGCGGATGGGCGCATTGGACGCAGTCGCAGCCAGGGTTGCCGGTGGGGACACTGTCGAGTTCCGGCCGAGCGGCTCTTCGATGGTCCCGTTGATACGCAGCCGGCAGCTGGTGGCCGTGGCTCCGGTCGACCCGTCGAAGCTGGCGGTCGGGGACGTCGTCCTTGCTCGTGTCGCGGGCACCGTGTACCTGCATCTGGTGTCGTCTCTCGATCCGGCGAGGAAGCGCGTGCAGATCAGCAACAATCGGGGCCACGTCAACGGCTGGACCAGCCACGACCGCGTCTTCGGAATCTGTGTGGCGGTCGCCGGGGTCTCCCGGGCCGGCGCCGCGGACAAGGTTCTGACAGCCGAGCCCAACGACCGGCCCTGAACAGCAAGAAGCTGGGAGATCCGCGCCGACATCCACGAAGTCTTCCGCACCCTGGGATGCACGCTCATCTGCCGGCGACACCTGTCACAGGCGGCCCGGGCCCTCGGCCTCCCGCAGCAGCCATTCCCTGACCGAAGGAGCTCGGTCAAGGAGCCGCCTGACCTGCATCCCCTCTTCGCGTGAGGTCACCCTCGGCAGCGGGGTGAAGTCGTGGGGAAGCACATCCAGCAGGCTCAGCACGCGGTCTCCCGCACGCACAGTGATCAACAGCTCGCAGCGCAGCTGGCGTGGAACCTCGGGTCGGTGGGACAGGCTGTGCCACAGGGTCGGCCACAGGTAGTGGGTGCCGTCGGACGCTGCATTCGCCCGCACCCACGCCGGGTCCAACCTCTGGCTCATGCCGAGGTCACCCGCCTGCTCCTCCAGCCTGAACAGCGAGGCCGAATCGATGACCTTCACCTCGCGAGGCAGCGGCTGTTCGGAGTCCATCGCCCCATGCTGACCGACAGCACCCCACGCCGGGCAGCCGACCCCGAAGAGTCATTCCGTCGGGAGCTCTACGAAGTGACGGTCGCCGGAAGGTCCGGGCGGACCGGGTCGGAGCCCGTTGCGATGGGCAGTCTGAGGACCATGGTCAGGCCGCCGCCGGGGGTGTCCTCGGCGTCGAGGGTGCCGCCCATCGCCTCGGCGAAGCCCCGCGCCACCGCGAGGCCCAGGCCGACCCCGGTGCCGTGCGGAGCGTCGCCGTGTCGCTGGAACGGCTCGAAGACCCGGTCCTTGGCCTCGTCGGGAACGCCCGGTCCGCGGTCCACCACCCGGACCTCCACCCGGTCGGCGATGGCACTGGCGGCCACCAGGACCCGTTCGCCCGAGGGACTGTACTTGACCGCGTTCTCGACGAGGTTGGCGACGGCACGCTCCAGCAGCCCGGCGTCGACGGCCACCATCGGCAGGCTCTCCGGGATGTCCAGGACCGTGCTGTCCTCGGGGACACCGCCGAGCGCCATCGGGACCACCTCGTCGAGGTCGATCTCGCGGATCAGCGGGCTGACGGTCCCGGTGTGCAGCCGGGACATGTCGAGCAGGTTGCCCACCAGGTGGTCGAGCCGGTCCGCGCCCTCCTCGATGCCTTCCAGCAGCTCCGCCTGGTCCTCCTCCGACCAGGCCACGTCGTCCGAACGCAGCGAGGAGACCGCCGCCTTGATCCCGGCGAGCGGGGTGCGCAGGTCGTGGCTGACGGCCGCCAGCAGGGCGGTACGGATGCGGTTGCCCTCGGCGAGGGTGCGGGACTGGTCGGCCTGGTGCTGGAGGCGACCGCGTTCCAGCACCACGGCGGCCTGCGCGGCGAACGCCGACAGCAGCCGCCGGTCCTCGGCCGGCAGCACCCGCCCGGACAGCGCCAGTGCCATGCGGTCGCCGATCGGTATGTCCACGTCCGCGTCCTCGGGTCGTGCGACCGCGGCACGCGAGCCCACGCTGCCCGCGCAGGTCCACGGATCGACTTCGCCGGTCCTCTCCAGCAGGGCCACCGACTCCATCGCGAAGGTCTCCCGCACCCGCTCCAGGAGCGCTTCCAGACTGGTCTCCCCGCGCAGCACGCTGCCCGCGAGGAAGGAGAGGATCTCCGATTCGGCGCGCAGCCGGGCCGCCTGGTGGGTCCGCCGGGCCGCGAGGTCGACCACCGAGGCGACCGACACGGCGACACCGAGGAAGATCGCGATGGCGACGATGTTCTTGGGATCGGCGATCGTCAGCGTGTGGACGGGTGGTGTGAAGAACCAGTTCAGCAGCAGCGAGCCCACCACCGCGGAGGCCAGCGCGGGCAGCAGCCCGCCCAGCAGGGCCGCGGCCACCGTCAGCGCCAGGAACAGCAGCATGTCGTTGGCCAGGCCGACTTCAGGGGCGACGGTGGTGAGGAGCAGCGTGAGCAGAGCCGGGCCGGCCACACCGGTCAGCCAGCCCCAGACGACCCGCAGCCGGCCGAGCCGCGCGCTCCGGGCGGCCGGCAGGCCTCGCCCCTTGCCCGCCTCGTCGTGCGTGATGAGGTGGACGTCGAGGTCGGGTCCCGACTCGCGGGCGACCGTGGCGCCTACGCCGGGTCCGAAGACGTACTGCCATCCCTGACGGCGGGACACGCCCAGGACGATCTGCGTGGCGTTCACACCCCGCGCGAAGTCGAGGAGCGCCGCCGGAATGTCGTCGCCCATGACGTGGTGGAAAGTGCCGCCGAGGTCCTCCACCAAGGAGCGCTGGACTGCCAGTTCCTTGGGTGAGGCGTTGGTGAGGCCGTCGCTGCGGGAGACGTAGACGGCTAGCACCTCGCCGCCGGCTCCCTTCTCCGCGAGCCGTACCGCACGGCGGATCAGCGTGCGGCCCTCGGGTCCGCCGGTGAGCCCGACGACGATGCGTTCCCGCGATCCCCAGATCCTGGAGACCTCGTGCTCGCTGCGGTACTCGTTCAGATACTCGTCGACGCGGTCGGCGACCCAGAGCAGGGCCAGCTCGCGCAGGGCGGTGAGGTTTCCGGGGCGGAAGTAGTTGGACAGGGCCGCGTCGACCTTGTCGGGCTTGTAGATGTTGCCGTGCGCCATGCGGCGGCGCAGTGCCGTCGGTGACATGTCGACCAGTTCGATCTGGTCGGCCCGCCGGACGACTTCGTCCGGCACGGTCTCCTGCTGCCGTACGCCGGTGATCGACTCGACGACATCGCCCAGGGACTCCAGGTGCTGGATGTTGACGGTCGAGATCACGTCGATCCCGGCGGCCAGCAGTTCCTCCACGTCCTGGAAGCGCTTGGCGTTGCGTGAGCCGGGGATGTTCGTGTGCGGCAGCTCGTCGACCAGGGCCACCTGAGGGCGGCGGGCCAGCACCGCGTCCACGTCCATCTCGGTGAAGACGCCACCGCGGTATTCCAGCTCCCTGCGCGGGATCTGCTCCAGGCCGTGCAGCATCACCTCGGTACGCGGCCGGTGGTGGTGCTCCACGAACGCGACCACGCAGTCGGTCCCCCGCTCGACCCGGCGGTGGGCTTCCGACAGCATCGAGTACGTCTTGCCCACGCCCGGTGCTGCGCCGAGATAGATCCGAAGTCTGCCGCGTGCCATCGTGTCGTCTCTTCGTCTCTTCGTGTCTTCGTGATTGAGGGTGGGGTTCGGGGGCCGGGTCGGCCGGGAAGAGGAGTCAGTTCTCGAAGCGGTAGCCCATGCCCGGCTCGGTGATCAGGTATCGGGGGTGGGCGGGATCGGCTTCGAGTTTGCGGCGCAGCTGGGCCATGTAGACCCGCAGGTAGTTCGTCTTGTTGCTGCGTGAGTCCCCCCACACCACCTGCAGCAGGTGCTTCTGCGTGATGAGCCGCCCTGGGTTGGTGATCAGGATCTCGAGCAGATGCCATTCGGTCGGAGTCAGGCGTACGTCGCGTCCGCCCCGTGTCGCCTTCTTGGCGAGCAGGTCGATCGTGAACCCGTCCGTCGTGACGAGTGTCGTGTCGGGGACGAGCGGAACATCCGCGGTGCGGCGGACGGCGGCGCGCAGCCGGGCCAGCAGTTCGTCCATGCTGAAGGGCTTGGTGATGTAGTCGTCGGCACCGGCGTCGAGTGCCGCCACCTTCTCCTCGGAGGACCGACGCGCGGACAGCACCAGGATCGGTACGCGGCTCCAACCGCGCAGGGCCCGGATGACGTCCGTGCCGTCCATGTCGGGCAGCCCCAGGTCCAGTACGACGACGTCGGGCTGTCGGGCTGCGGCCAGGCGCAGGGCGGTGGTGCCGTCGGGCGCCGGGTCGACGCCGTAGCGGCGCGCCTGCAGGCTGATGACGAGGGCCCGTACGAGCTGTGGGTCGTCCTCCACCACGAGCACTCGGGTCATCGGAGTACGCCTTTCCTGAGGTGCGAAGGACTGGAGCTTCACCGGCTGCGCGGACGCGGGAGCCGACGGACGGGGCTGTGCCGCCCCGGTCCGCCGACTCCCGCGGAACACGGGTAAGGCCATCAGCTCTTCGCCACGAGTTCCTTGAGCTCGATGTTGAGCTGGAGCACGTTGACACGGGGTTCGCCGATGAAGCCGAGGGTGCGGCCCTGGGTGTGCTCGTCGACCAGCTTCTGCACCTGCGCGACGGACAGGCCGTTCCTCTCGGCGATGCGGTGCACCTGGATGTCGGCGTACGCCGGGGAGATGTCCGGGTCGAGGCCGGAGCCGGAGGAGGTGATCGCGTCGGCGGGCACGTTCGAAGGCTTCACCGTGTAGCCGTCGACCGAATTGTCCTTGACGACTGCGGCCTTGGCGTCCTTGACCCACTGGATCAGGTCGGCGTTGTCACCGGAACGGTTGGTGGCACCGGAGAGGATCAGCTTGTACTGCGTGTTGACCGAGTTCGTGCCCAGACCGTTGGCGGGGCGGCCCTGGAACCACTTGAGGTCGGGCTCCGGGGTCTCCTGCCCCTTCTTCAGGGGCAGGTTGTAGGCCTGGCCGATGAGGGAGGAGCCGACGACCTTGCCGTCCGCCTTGATCTCCGAGCCGTTCGCCTTGTCGCTGAACAGACCCTGGGCGACGCCGGTGACGGCGAGCGGGTAGACGACGCCCGTCACGACGGTGAGCACGAGCAGCGCGCGCAGGGATGCCCAGAGCAACCGGGCTGTGTTCTTAACCGAGTTGTTCATAGCCGATCAGCCGATTCCGGGGATGAGGGAGATGAGCAGGTCGATGATCTTGATGCCGATGAACGGGGCGATCAGGCCGCCGAGGCCGTAGATCCCCAGGTTGCGCCGGAGCATCTTGTCGGCGCTGACCGGCCGGTAGCGCACGCCCTTCAGCGAGAGCGGGACCAGCGCGATGATGATCAGCGCGTTGAAGATGACCGCGGACAGGATCGCGGAGTCGGGCGAGGACAGGTGCATGATGTTGAGCTTGTCCAGGCCCGGGTAGACCGCCGCGAACAGCGCCGGGATGATCGCGAAGTACTTCGCGACGTCGTTGGCGATGGAGAACGTGGTCAGCGCGCCGCGCGTGATCAGCAGCTGCTTGCCGATCTCGACGATCTCGATCAGCTTGGTCGGGTTGGAGTCGAGGTCGACCATGTTGCCGGCCTCCTTGGCGGCCGACGTACCGGTGTTCATCGCCACCCCGACGTCGGCCTGCGCGAGCGCGGGCGCGTCGTTGGTGCCGTCGCCGGTCATCGCGACGAGCTTGCCGCCCGCCTGCTCCCGCTTGATGAGGGCCATCTTGTCCTCGGGAGTGGCCTCCGCGAGGAAGTCGTCGACGCCCGCCTCCTCGGCGATCGCCTTCGCCGTCAGCGGGTTGTCACCCGTGATCATGACGGTCCTGATGCCCATGCGGCGCAGCTCCTCGAACCGCTCCCGCATACCCTCCTTGACGACGTCCTTGAGGTGGATGACACCCAGGACCCGGGCACCGTCGGCGTCCTCGGCCGCGACCAGCAGCGGCGTACCGCCGGCGCCCGCGATCCGGTCGGCCAGCTCGGTGGCGTCCTCGGCCACCTCGCCGCCGCGTTCGGCGACCCAGGCGATGACCGAACCGGCCGCGCCCTTGCGGATCTTCCGGCCGTCGACGTCAACGCCGGACATGCGGGTCTGGGCGGTGAAGGCGATCCATTCGGCGCCCGCCAGTTCGCCCTGGTGGCGTTCGCGCAGCCCGTACTTCTCCTTGGCCAGGACGACGATCGAGCGGCCCTCGGGCGTCTCGTCCGCGAGGGAGGAGAGCTGGGCGGCGTCGGCGACCTCGGCCTCGGTGGTGCCGGCCACCGGCAGGAACTCGGCGGCCTGCCGGTTGCCGAGCGTGATGGTGCCGGTCTTGTCCAGCAGCAGCGTGGAGACGTCGCCGGCCGCTTCGACCGCACGGCCGGACATGGCCAGGACGTTGCGCTGGACCAGCCGGTCCATGCCGGCGATACCGATCGCGGAGAGCAGGGCGCCGATGGTGGTCGGGATCAGACAGACCAGCAGGGCCACCAGGACGACCATCGTCAGATGCGTGCCTGCGTAGTCCGCGAACGGCGGCAGCGTGGCGCACGCCAGCAGGAAGACGATCGTCAGCGAGGCCAGCAGGATGTTCAGCGCGATCTCGTTCGGGGTCTTCTGCCGGGCCGCGCCCTCGACGAGCGCGATCATCCGGTCGATGAACGTCTCGCCGGGCTTCGTCGTGATCCTGACGACGATCCGGTCGGACAGCACCTTCGTGCCGCCCGTGACCGCGCTGCGGTCGCCGCCGGACTCGCGGATGACCGGCGCGGACTCGCCGGTGATGGCCGACTCGTCCACCGAGGCGACACCCTCGACGACGTCACCGTCGCCGGGGATGATGTCGCCCGCCTCGCAGACCACCAGGTCACCGATCTTCAGCTCGGTACCGGGCACCCGCTCCTCGGTACGGCCGTCCACGGAGAGCCGGCGCGCGACCGAGTCGGTCTTGGCCTTGCGCAGGGTGTCGGCCTGCGCCTTGCCGCGGCCCTCGGCCACGGCCTCCGCCAGGTTGGCGAAGACGACGGTCAGCCACAGCCAGGCGCTGATCGCCCAGCCGAACCAGTCCCCCGGGTGCTGGAAGGAGAACACGGTGGTCAGGACGGAGCCGATCCACACCACGAACATCACGGGCGACTTGACCATCACCCGCGGATCGAGCTTGCGGAAGGCGTCCGGCAGCGACTTCAGCAGTTGCTTCGGGTCGAAGAGACCCGCGCCGACCTTTCCTTCGTCCTTGTGACCGGTCGGCACATCGCTGTGCGGCGCCCGAGTGGGAGTAGTCGTGGACACGGCGTCCTCTTGGTTGTCTGTGCGGGTGGTCATGACGCCAGCCCCTCGGCGAGCGGGCCCAGAGCGAGGGCCGGGAAGTAGGTCAGACCGGTGATGATCAGGATCGCGCCCACCAGCAGACCGGTGAACAGCGGCTTCTCGGTGCGCAGCGTGCCCGCCGTGGCGGGCACCGGCCGCTGCTCGGCGAGCGAGCCGGCCAGCGCGAGGACGAACACGATCGGCAGGAACCGGCCGAGCAGCATCGCGAGACCGATGGTGGTGTTGAACCACTGCGTGTCGGCGTTCAGACCGGCGAAGGCGGAGCCGTTGTTGTTGGCGCCCGAGGTGTAGGCGTAGAGGATCTCGGAGAATCCGTGCGCGCCGCTGTTGGTCATCGAGTTGCCCGGGGTGGGCAGGGCCATCGCGGCCGCGGTGAAGACCAGCACGAGCGCCGGGGTGATGAGGATGTAGATGGCGGCGAGCTTCATCTCGCGGGTGCCGATCTTCTTGCCCAGGTACTCGGGGGTGCGGCCGACCATCAGACCGGCGATGAACACCGCGATGACCGCCATGATCAGCATGCCGTAGAGGCCGGAGCCGGTGCCGCCGGGCGCGATCTCGCCCAGCTGCATGCCCAGCATGGTGATACCGCCGCCGAGACCGGTGAACGACGAGTGGAAGGAGTCCACCGCGCCCGTCGAGGTCAGTGTCGTCGCCACCGCGAAGATCGACGAGCCGCCGACGCCGAAGCGGGTCTCCTTGCCCTCCATCGCCCCGCCCGCGAGGTCGAAGGCCGGACCGTGGTGGTGGAACTCGGTCGCCATCATCAGCGCGGTGAAGCCGATCCAGATGGTGGCCATCGTCGCGAGGATCGCGTAACCCTGCTTCACCGAGCCGACCATCACACCGAAGGTGCGGGTCAGCGCGAACGGGATCACCAGGATCAGGAAGATCTCGAACAGGTTGGTGAACGGGGTCGGGTTCTCGAAGGGGTGGGCGCTGTTGGCGTTGAAGTAACCGCCGCCGTTGGTGCCCAGCTCCTTGATGGCCTCCTGCGAGGCGACCGCGCCGCCGTTCCACTGCTGGGAACCGCCGAAGAACTGCCCGACCTCGTGGATGCCGGAGAAGTTCTGGATCGCCCCGCAGGCGACCAGGATCACCGCGGAGACGGCGGCGATCGGCACCAGGATGCGGATCGTGCCGCGTACCAGGTCGGACCAGAAGTTGCCCAGCTCACCCGTGCGGGACCGGGCGAAGCCCCGGACGAGGGCCACGGCGACGGCGATGCCGACGGCCGCCGAGACGAAGTTCTGCACGGCCAGACCGGCGGTCTGCACGACGTGGCCCATGGCCTGCTCGCCGTAGTACGACTGCCAGTTGGTGTTCGACACGAACGACGCGGCCGTGTTGAAGGCCTGGTCCGGGTCGATGGACCGGAATCCGAGCGAGCCGGGCAGATGGCCCTGGATTCGCTGCAGCAGATAGAGGAAGAAGACGCTGACCGCGGAGAAGGCGAGGACCCCGCGAAGGTAGGCGGGCCAGCGCATCTCCGTGTTCGGATCGGCGCCGATGCCCTTGTAGATCCACTTCTCGACGCGCAGGTGCTTGTCGGAGGAGTAGACCCGGGCCATGTAGTCGCCGAGGGGACGGTAGGCGAGTGCCAGTGCCGCTATGAGGGCGAGCATCTGGAGGACGCCGGCGAGGACGGGGCTCATATCGGTGCTCAGAACCTCTCCGGGAAGACAAGGGCGAGGACGAGATAGCCCAGCAGGGCGACGGCCACGACCAGGCCGACGATGTTCTCGGTGGTCACAGCTTCGTCACCCCCTTGGCGACGAGGGCCACCAGCGCGAACACCGCGATCGTGGTGACTACGAAGGCCACGTCGGCCATCGTGAACTCCTAGGAGAGGTTCGGATCGAACTGACGGTTAGAGGTAAGCGGCTCTCCGGGCGGATTCGGCCACCGTTGACGGCCCCCTTACGGCGACGGGAGCCGCTTTGACGGAACCCTGACGGCCGCGTACTCCGTCCGCGCAGACCGGCACCCGTCCGCACGAGGGCCGCGACGGCCTCGGGGCGGCGAGGCTCCGCCGTGCTCACCCGTCAGAGGCAAGGCTCCGCCGCGCTCACCCATCAGAGTCGCGTCAAGGTACGAGCGCCCTGGCCTGCGGGTCTCTACCGTCAGCCCTATGAAACGCCGCTACGACACGCGACACGACGTGCTCCCCACGCAACCGGTTTCTCCCGCGGTCGTGCTGCACGACCGTCGCTGGGCCAAGGATCTGCGCAGTGCCGTTCAGTGCGCGGCCATGATCCTCGTACTCCTCCTGCTGGTCGACTGGGGGACCGACGGCCTCACCGTCGCGCGCACGGCGCTGTGGGCCGGTCTCGGCGTCCTGTTGTTCCTTGTCCTGTTCCCGCCCAGGGTCACCGCGGGTGAGGGCTGGCTGGCCTCGCGCGGACCGCTGCGCAGGCGGCGCGTGCGCACCGACCTCCTGGTGTCGGTGCGTTGCCTGCACGGAGTCTCGCAGCGGCTCGTCCTGCGTGACGTGCTCGGCGGCCGGGTCGAGATCGACCCCCAGGTCCTGGTGAGCAACCCCGACCTGTGGCACCGCCTCGACGAGGACGCGCACAGGGCGGCGACCAGGGGATCGCTGACCTGCGGGCAGACCGCCCTGCGCCGGCTCTCCGAGCGGATCGACCGGGAGAACGCCCGCACCGTGTTCAAGCTCTCGGGCCTGGACTGAGTTCAAGGTCTCGGGCCTGGACTGAGTTCAAGGTCTCGGACCTGGACTGACGCCCTGAGGACTGAACTGGTCGAACGTCAGCTAAGCAGGATCGGCATACCAAGAGCCCGGAGAAGAATGTCGGCGGCGGGCGGACGGTAGGGGTACCCCAAGAGCGAGGAACGCGCCACCCAGCAGTTCCGTGAGGTGATCGAGCGCGGCATCGCGCTGGGCATCTTCCTGACGCCGTACCCGGACGACGCCCGCCGCGCGGTCATCGCCATGTGCAACGCCATCGCCGACTGGTATCAGCCCGGTGGCCCGATCGATGCCGACGAGCTGGTCGAACGCCATGTGTCACTCGCCCTCACCATCGTCGAGTACCGGCCCAGGGCGGCGCGGCGCCCCGGGCGTGCCTGAACTTCCCGGCGCGCCGGTACCTCCCGGCCGCACGGCCGTCACGGTCCGTCAGGGCGCTCCGGCCGGCCCCCGTGCGTACGGCTCCTGGGGCACTGCCCCGGACTCCTCCCCGCCGGGCAGCCCGACCGGGCGCCGGCCCCGCGGCTGCTGCGGCTCGGGGCGGGCGGGCACGGGCGGCACCGGGCGGTCCACGGGCACTCCGACGGTCAGGGACATCGGCTCACCATGGTGCAGCACTTCCAGTGGCTCGCCTTCCAGCAGGAGGTAGCGCGCGTCGGCCGGGCCGATGTCCACTTTCAGCCGGCGCCCGCGCACGGTCACGGTGAATGCCACCCGGGACAGCGCCTCGGGCAGGCGTGGCGCGAAGCCCAGCCGGCCCGGCTCCCCATCGTCCCGGACCTGCCGGCGCATGCCCCCCAAGCCCACGACCAGCGCGATCCACGTGCCGGCGAGCGAGGCGATGTGCAGTCCGTCGCGGGTGTTGTGCTCCAGGTCCTCCAGGTCCATCAGCGCCGCCTCGCCGAGGTACGCGTAGGCCAGCCGCAGATGCCCGGTCTCGGCGGCCAGCGCCGCCTGGCAGCAGGCCGAGAGGGAGGAGTCCCGGACGGTGAGTGCCTCGTAGTAGGCGAAGTTGCGTGCCTTCTCCTCGCCGGTGAACGCGTTCGGGCACTCCATCATCGCCAGCACCACGTCGGCCTGTTTGACCACCTGTTTGCGGTACAGGTCGAAGTAGGGGTAGCGCAGCAGCAGCGGGTAGTCCTCGGGCGGGGTCGCGTCGAAGTCCCAGCGCTGGAGGCGGGTGAACCCGGCCGACTGCTCGTGCACGCCCAGGGTCTCGTCGTACGGCACCGCCATACGGCTCGCGGCGTCCCGCCAGGCGGCCGTCTCCTCGTCGTCGACACCGAATTCCTCGGCCCGGTCCGGATAGCGCGTGGCCGCGTCCGCCGCGGCCAGCAGGTTCTGCCGGGCCATCAGGTTGGTGTAGAGATTGTCGCGGGCGATGGCGCTGTACTCGTCGGGTCCGGTGACCCCGTCGATGTGGAAGACGCCTTCCGCGTCGTGGTGACCCAGCGAGCGCCACAGCCGTGCGGTCTCCACCAGGAGGTCCAGCCCCTCCTGGCGCTCGAACTCCTCGTCGCCGGTGACCAGGACGTATTGGACCGCGGCCATGGCGATGTCGGCGTTCACGTGAAAGGCCGCCGTCCCGGCCGGCCAGTAGGCGGAGCACTCGGCTCCGTCGATGGTCCGCCAGGGGAAGGCCGCCCCCGCCAGTCCCAGCTGACGCGCACGGTCGCGGGCCGCCGGCAGGGTCCGGTGCCGCCACCTCAGTACCGAGGCGACGGTCTGTGGCGCGGTGAGGGTGAGTACCGGCAGCACGAAGGACTCGGTGTCCCAGAAGGAGTGCCCGTCGTACCCGGTCCCGGTCAGGCCTTTCGCCGGGATCGCCCGTTCCTGCGCGCGGGCGGCGGCCTGGAGTACGTGGAACAGGGCGAACCGCACGGCTTGCTGGATCTGCGCGTCTCCCTCCACCTCGACGTCCGCGGCGGCCCAGAACCGGTCCAGGTAGGCCCGCTGTGCGGCGACCAGCCCGTCCCAGCCGGCGCTGACGGCGGCCGCCACCGCGGCGTCGACCTGGTCGTGCACCGCTTGCAGCGAGCGCTGCCCGGACCACCCGTAGGCGACGAACTTGATGAGCCGCAGCCGCTGTCCGGGCTCCAGGTCCGCGGTCACCGTCAGGCGGCTGACATCCGGCTCGCTCTGCGCCATCCACCGGGTGCCCTCCGGTCCCTCGACGAGATGGTCGGCGGCCGCTCCCACCCGCAGTGCGCTGCGCTCGGTGCAGTGCACGAGGCGCAGCCGGGTCTCCTGGGCGAAGTGTTCCTCCCCCGTCAGCGGGGACTCGGTGGCCGCGGCGACCCGGGGATCGCCCTCGGTGTGGGGAAGCTGTTCGTTGGCGACGAGTTCCGACTGCACGGCAACCGTCACCGGGCCGTCGTCCGGCTCGACCTCGTACAGCACTGCGGCCACCGCCCGTTGGGTGAAGGAGACCAGTCGCTGCGAGGTGATGCGGACGGTCCGGCCACCGGGCGTGGTCCACCGCGCGGTCCGGCTGAGCAGTCCGGAGCGGAAGTCCAGGACCCGTTCGTGCGCGAGCAGCCGGCCGTAGCGCAGATCGTAGGGGTGGTCGTCGACCAGCAGCCGGATGACCTTGCCGTCGGTGATGTTGATCATTGTCTGGCCCGACTCGGGATCTCCGTAGCCCGCTTCCCCGTACGGCAGCGGATGCCGCTCGTACACGCCGTTGAGGTAGGCGCCGGGCAGTCCGTGCGGCTCGCCCTCGTCGAGGTTCCCGCGCCAGCCGATGTGCCCGTTGGACAGGGCGAACACCGATTCGCTCTGGGCGAGCACTTCCAGGTTCAGCTCGGTCTCGCGCAGGCACCACGGCTCGACCGTGAAGCTGGGATGGGTGATCACCGCGACTCCAGGAGTTCGGCCAGATCCCGGACCACCACGTCCGCCCCGTGCGCCCTCAGTTGCTCCGCCTGGCCCACCCGGTCCACCCCCACGACCACGCCGAACCCTCCGGCCCGTCCCGCCGCCACACCCGCCAGGGCGTCCTCGAACACGGCGGCGGCGTCCGGCTCCACTCCCAGCACCCGGGCCGCCTCCAGGTAGGTGTCCGGAGCGGGTTTCCCGCGCAGGTCGCGATCGCGCGCCACCACCCCGTCGATCCGTTCGTCGAAGAGGTCCTCGATGCCGGCCGCCATGAGGACCTCCCGGCAGTTCGCGCTGGACGACACCACCGCGCGCAGCAGACCGGCGTCCCGCGCCGCGTGGACGAAGCCGACCGAACCCGCGTAGGGCTCCACTCCCTCCTCACGCATCCGGTGCAGCAGCAGGTCGTTCTTGCGCGTGGCCAGCCCGTTCACGGTCTCCGCGTCCGGCGGGTCGTCCGGCGATCCCTCGGGCAGGCGCACGCCGCGTGCGGCGAGGAAGGTGCGCACCCCGTCCTCGCGGGGGCGCCCGTCCACGTACGCGTCGTAGTCCGTGACCCCGTCGAAGGGAACGAAGTCGGTCCCCTCGCGTGCCGCGCGCTCGCGGAGATAGCCGTCGAACATCTCTTTCCAGGCCGCCGCGTGCGTCCCCGCGGTCTGGGTGAGGACACCGTCGAGGTCGAACAGACAGGCACGTACGTGATCAGGAAGCCCCAGCATGCCGTCGAGGCTAGGAGCGCGCCGGGGACCTGTGGCGGGGAAACACCACTCGGCGTCCCGAAAGGAACCCGCTCGGTCCAGGCCCGGACAGCATCCGGAGCAATACCCCTCGGCAGCTTCACCCGCGCAATCGCGTCTGCGCTGCGGGGCGAAACCGGGGATGTCGGCGAGCGCGGCCTGGGCTGATGCCGGAACAGAGGGAACCCGTCCATGAGCCGCCGACCTGACCGCTTTTGGCCTCTTTGCGACGTATGGGGGTTGACGTAAAGGTGACTTGACGTCTCGTGGACAGGGCAAAGTGCTGACCTCGGCCCCCGACGGCACCACGCTTTCCTCCCATGACAGACATGAACAACAGGTGGCGCCACCGGCTCCGCCCTACCCGGCCTCGGCAAACGGCGGTGGCCGCCGCCGTCGTGGCGCTCGTGGCCGGTCTGACCGCCGTCCCCGGCGTCGCGCAGAACCTCGGCCCGGACACCGGGCGGACACAAACCGCCGCGCAGAGCGGAGCGGCCCGGTCGGCGATCGTCTCCCGGCATCAGCTCACCCTGATCACCGGCGACCGCGTCACGGTGGAGACGGACACCTCGGGCAAGCAGAGTGTGTCGGTCGAGCCCGCCGAGGGCCGCGAACGAGTGGCGTTCATCAAGCGTCAGACCGGTCGCGACTGGACGGTCATACCCGCCGACACGCTCCCGCTGCTCGCCACGGGCCGCCTCGACAAGGCGCTGTTCAATGTCTCCGCCCTGGTCCGGGACAAGTACGCGCAGCGGTCGAGCCTGCCGCTGATCGTCGAGTACGCCGGGGACGCGGGCACCGCGCGGCGCCGGCTGACCGCCGCCGGTGCCGACACCGTCCGCCCCATCGGCGGGACCCCCTTCGCGACCCTCGGCGAACACCGCGCGGACGCCGCCGGGTTCTGGAAGGGCATCGCCCCCGGCCGGGTGAACGCCACCTCCTTCGGAGCGGGGGTGCGCAGGGTCTGGCTGGACGGCCACGCCAGGATCCAGCTCGACAGCACCGTGCCGCGCATCGGCGCACCGCACGCCTGGGAGAAGGGCTACACCGGCACCGGCGTCAAGGTCGCGGTGCTCGACACCGGTTACGACCCGAACCACCCGGACCTCAAGGGCCTGGTCACCGAGTCCGCGAACTTCACCACCGAGCCGAACACCGACGACCTCAACGGCCACGGCACCCATGTGACCTCCACGGTCGCCGGCTCCGGCGCCGCTTCCGGCGGCACGTACAAGGGTGTGGCACCCGGGGTGCAGATCCTGTCCGGCAAGGTGTGCACCGCGACCGGCAACTGCGACAACTCGAACGTCGTCGAGGGACTGGCCTGGGCCGCCCAGCACGGCGCCAAGGTGATCAGCCTCAGCCTGGGCGACACGGACACGCCGGAGACCGACGCCCTCGAGGCCATGGTCGACACCGTGAGCCGTGACTACGGCACGCTGGTCGTGGCCGCGGCCGGCAACAGCGGTCCCGGCAAGGTCTCCTCGCCCGCCTCCGACGACCGGGCGCTGGCCGTCGGCGCGGCCGAGGAGGACGACGACGTCGCCGGCTTCAGCTCGGTCGGCCCGCGGACGGGGGACTCCGGCCTCAAGCCGGACCTCATCGCTCCCGGCGTCAACGTCGTCGCCGCGAAGGCGGGCGGCACCACCGCCGACGACGGTTATGTCGCCATGAGCGGCACGTCCATGGCCACGCCCCAGGTGGCCGGAGCGGCCGCCATCCTGTTCCAGCAGCACCCCGACTGGACGGCGGAGCAGGTCAAGCGCCAGCTGATGCAGTCGGCGACCGGTGCCAAGGAGCACGGCGCCTACGTCCAGGGCGCCGGACGCGTCGACATCGCCCGGGCGGTCGACCAGGACGTCACCGCCGACACCACCGCACTGGACTTCGGGCTGATCCGCTGGACGGACGGCAAGCGTCCCCCGGTGACCAAGACCATCACCTACCGCAACCCGGGTGCCACGCCGGTCACCCTTCAGCTGAAGGACAACCCGAGCAGCGGGAAGAAGGACGTGCCAGCTCCGGCCGGCGTGTTCCGGCTCGGCGCCGACACGGTCACCGTGCCCGCGCACGGAACGGCGGACGTCACCCTCACCGCGACCCCGGAGGCCACCACCACGTACGCCGCGTACAGCGGTGTGGTGAGCGCGAGCACCGCGGACGGCCGGGTGTCGGTCCGCGTCCCGTTCGGCATGGACGTCGAGCAGCCGTCCTACGACCTGCGCATCGACATGAAGAACCGCACGGGCGCCGCCCCCGACAACGCCTACCTCCTGGTCGAGTCGGCCGACGGCAAGGCGTACGAGGTCGAGGCGCTCGGCAGGAGCAGCACGGTGGTGCGGCTGCCCAAGGACACCTACTCGGTGAGCGCCTTCTACTTCGACGCCACCTTCACCGAGGGCATCATCGTCGGCGTGCCGAAGGTCGTGATGAGCGCCGACCGGCAGGTGACCATCGACGCCCGCAAGGCGAAGCCCGTCACGGTGTCGGCACCGAGCCGCTCCGCGCGCATCATGTCGGCCGAGATCGGCACGATCAGCATGGCCGACGAGCTGCTCTCGGTCACCATGTACAACGCGGTCGGCACCGACCACATCGACGGCGTGTACGCGGTGCCGACGGCCTCGTACAAGGACTCGAAGTTCACGTACCTCGTCACCAGCGTCTGGGGCGACCCGGCCGGCCCGGACGGCAACCCCGCCTCGGTCTACTACCTCACGCGACCGGTGCACGGCGCGATCCCGGCGGACCCCGCCTACCACCCCCGCAAGTCGGAGCTGGCCAGGGTGAACACCACGTTCGCCGCCACCACGCCGGGCACCACGGCCATGCGCCTCGTCTGGATGTACGTCGACAACGTCCGCTTCAGCAACCGGGCGATGGAGGGAGTTCCGGTACCGACGCGGCGCGTCGACTACTTCTCGGCGGCCGACGGCCTGCGCTGGCAGACGGCCTTCGACCAGAACAACATCTTCGACCCGAACTCGCACGGACAGAGTTACCTGGGCGACCTGCACGGCTACCGGGCCGGCTCCCAGGTCGAGGAGCGCTGGAACGGCGGGATCCAGGCCGTGGGCCTCTCGGACCAGATGGCCGCCTTCCGCGAGGGCGACACGATCTACCGGCCCTTCCAGTCGGCGGCGAACGGCAACCTCGACCTGGTGGCCGACACCACGTCCGGTTTGCCCGAGGTGAAGCTGTGGCGCAACGGCGAACTGGTCTCCCAGGACTGGAGCATGAGCGACGTCCCGGCCGACGCCACCCCCGCCGACTACCGCCTGACGGCCCGGACCGACCGTGACACGGCGCCCAGCTCCGTCTCCACGAGCGTGCGGGCCGAGTGGCGGTTCCGGTCGCAGACCACGGCGACCCGGCAGTTCCTGCCGCTGTACGCGGTCCGCATGGCGCCGAAGCTGGACGAGTGGAACCGGGCCGAGGCCGGGCGCAAGCTCGACATCCCGGTCCTGATCCAGCGGACGGCCGGCGCTCCGGTGTCACCCATCCGCGTCTTCACCACCGAGGTCTCCTTCGACGAGGGCAAGACCTGGCAGTCGGTGCGGGTCGAGGGCTCCGGCATGGAGCGCACCGTGACCGTGGAACACCCGCGCCGCGCCGCGGGCGGCTCGGTCAGCCTGCGCGTCCACGTCGAGGACGCGGCGGGCAACTCCTTCAAGGAGACCGTGATCAAGGGCTACCTGCTGAAGTAGTCGAAGTAGTCGCCTCCGCGAGTGAACACGGAATCACACGGGCAGGGCCCGCCGGACCGGTCCGGCCGGCCCGGACCCAGCGCGTGGGGGTGTCCGTCATTGAGATATCAGGACACAGTCAGA
>NZ_JBEOWS010000035.1:0-44164 GCF_040296125.1 Streptomyces sp. NPDC002265
GGTCACCGGTTCCTCCGGTGACCCGCCGCGCGGAGCCTTCGACTCAGCGGTTGCCGACGCCGTTGCCCGTGAGGACCGGGATGTCGTCCAGGATGTGCGACAGCGGCTCGTCGCCCTTGGCCTGGGTGGAGTTCTCGACGCACTGCTGGTTCTGCGGGGAGGACAGGACGTTGATGTCCTGGAGCGCGACCGGGATCCCGCCGATGAGCGAGCCCACGTTCGCCTTGAGCGGCAGACCGACACAGGGCTTGTTGAGCGAGCCCTGGACGAGCGCGAGCTGCGGGCTCATGTTGCCGAAGGTCGCCGAGTTGCCGAATGCCTGCGAGGCGCCGTTGCCGCTGGCCGAGTGGGTGCCGTCGTTGCCGATGGCCATGGCCTGAGGGGCGGCCGCGGCCGCCACACCGGCGACGGAGGCGGCGACAGCCGCGGTTGCCCACAGCTTCTTCATGATCTTTCCCTTCGAAAGGCGGACTCCAGGGGGAGCTGCGTGATCGTCAACGGGCAGATCGCGGCGGGGGTTGCGATGTGTTACCCGATCGGCCCAGCGCGGTCCGATCAGTTGACGAGCGCCCCGCCTGCGCTCCGGCGCGCCGAGCGGACGCCCCGAGCTGCGAACGGACATGCGAGAGGGCGGACATACGGGAGCGCGGACACACGGGAGTGCGGGCATGCGGGAGCGCGGACATGCGAAAGAGCGGACCGCCGGGAGTTCGGCGGCCCGCTCTTGGATGCGGAGGAGGTTCAGCTCCCGGGCTCGTAACAGGAGCCGGGGGTCATGCCAGGGGGCTCAGCGGTTGTTCGTGCCGTTGCCCGTGAGGACCGAGATGTCGTCCAGGATGTGCGACAGCGGCTCGTCGCCCTTGGCCTGGGTGGAGTTCTCGACACACTGCTGGTTCTGCGGGGAGGACAGGACGTTGAGGTCCTGCACCGAGATCGGGACGACGCCGAGGAGCGAGCCCGCGTTGACCTTGGCCGGCAGGCCGATGCAGGGCTTGTTGAGCGAGCCCTGGA
This sequence comes from Streptomyces sp. NPDC002265, assembly GCF_040296125.1. Taxonomy (NCBI): domain Bacteria; kingdom Bacillati; phylum Actinomycetota; class Actinomycetes; order Kitasatosporales; family Streptomycetaceae; genus Streptomyces; species Streptomyces sp. NPDC002265. Next base: position 1,012 of record NZ_JBEOWS010000035.1, read on the forward strand.
TGAGGGCCAGCTGCGGGCTCATGTTGCCGTAGGTCGCCGAGTTGCCGAACGCCTGGTAGGCGCCGTTGCCGCTGGCGGACGAGGTGCCGTCGTTGCCGATGGCCAGCGCCTGCGGCGCGGCGGCGGCGGAGACGCCGACCACGGAAGCGGCGACCGCGGCAGAGGCCAGAACCTTCTTGATCACTTACTAATCCCTTCTGAGGAAACGCCCGTCCACCGGAGCGCTGCCCGGCACAACGGGAACTGTCCTGCTTGGTTCCTGGAATTCACTCCAATGGCCTATCACTGCCCGGACTTTTCGCTCATTGGGTGAACGGCCGCAACCAATCGCGGTGAAACCGGTTGTTGCGGAGGCAGGAACACACGTCTTGGCCCGAAAGCCAGGAAAGGAAGCAAAATGCTGAAGAAGGCAATGGCTGCGGCGGCGGTCGCCGCCTCCGTCGTCGGCGCGTCCGCGGCGGTCGCCCCGCAGGCGCTTGCCATCGGCAACGACGGCACCCACTCCGCCAGTGGCAACCTGGCGGTCTCGCAGTTCGGCAACTCCGTGACCAAGGGCAGCATGAGCCCGCAGGCCACGCTGGTCCAGGGCTCGCTCAACAAGCTCTGCGTCGGTCTGCCGGCCAAGGCCAACGTCGGTCCGGTGCTGGGTGTGCTGCTGCCGATCGCGGCCCAGGACCTCAACGTCCTCTCGGCCCCGCAGAACCAGCAGTGCGCGGAGAACTCCACCCAGGCCAAGGGCGACGAGCCGCTGTCGCACATCGTCGACGACATCTCGGTCCTCACGGGCAACGGCGTCGGCAACCGCTGACGTCCGACCCGGGCGGCGCCTGAATCGCCGTCCGGTTCGAATCCCCCCACCAAGGTCGCTCGGGCCGTCCCGCTTCGCCTGCGGGCAGCCCGAGCGCTTTCGGTATTCCGGGCGCGTTTCCTGCCGAAACCATTCTCCATCGCCTGGGCGAAGAGTTGCGCTCGGGTGGATGCTGTGCATCGATTATCTGGATGCGTTCGAGTGAATTCCCTGCCGGCCCACGTTCCGTAGTTTCTCCGGCTGTCTATGTCTCGTTTGCAGCCTGCGGGTCATGGTGCGAGCCGCTCCGACTGCGCTCGCTCGGTTTCGACCGTCACAGGAACATGACCGCTGAGAAGGGAAACTCCATGAAGAAGACTGCCGCTGTCGTCGCCGGCCTGCTCCTGGCCCTGGGCGGAGCCGCTCCGGCCTTCGCGGACGCCGACGCCGACGGCATGGCCGTCGGCTCCCCCGGCGTCCTGTCCGGCAACGTGATCGAGGTCCCGGTCAACATCCCGGTCAACCTGTGCGGCGACAGCGTCGACGTCATCGGCCTGCTGAACCCGGCCGGCGGCAGCATGTGCGACAGCGACTGACGGCGTAGGCACCTCAGCAACACGGCTGTCTCAAGGCCGGCCCTGGACCAAGGCTCTTCGCCCCGGGGCCGGCCTTTTCCCACTCCGCTTCGAGCAGGAAGACCACGAGATTGCGTCAGTCCCTGAGCAGGGGAATGGTCGTGGCCGCGGCCGCGACCGGCATTCTGTCCCTTTACGGTAGTCCGGCCCTCGCGGACACGCACGCGGGCGGGTCCGCCTCCGGCTGCCGCGACACGGTCGCGACCGCCGAGCTCGACCCGGCGATCGGCGACGCGTGCGCCCACGAGTCGGGCGCACACCGGTCGGAGCCGCGGGACGCGTCCCACGACGACTCCGGGTACGGGTCCGAGGAGGACTCCGGGTACGGGTCTCACGACGACTCCGGGTACGGGTCTCACGACGACTCCGGGTACGGGTCCGAGGAGGACTCCGGGTACGGGTCCCGTGAGGAGACCGAGAAGGGGCACCGCGAGGATTCCGGGTACGGGTCCAAGAAGGATTCCGGGTACGGGTCTCACGACGACTCCGGGTACGGGTCCAAGGAGGACTCCGGGTACGGGTCCCGCGAGGAAGCCGAGAAGGGGTCTCGCAAGGACGCCGGTTACGGAAGCGACGACGACCACTCGGGCTACGGCGACCACACCAAGCCTCCGTCGTACGGAGAGGACGAGACCACCCCGCCCCCGCACGACGACGAGACCACGCCTCCGCCGTACGGAGGCGACGAGACCACCCCGCCGCCTTACGGCGGTGACGGTGAGGAGACCACGCCTCCGCCCTACGGCGGTGAGGAGACCACGCCTCCGCCCTACGGAGGGGACGAGACCACCCCGCCGCCCCCGCCGCCTTACGGAGGTGAGGAGACCACGCCCCCGCCCTACGGCGGTGAGGAGACCCCGCCCTACGGTGACCATCACGAGGGTCCGCCCAGCATGGCGCGCACCGGCAGCAAGGCCATGCTCGCCGCCTCGGGCATCAGCGCCGCGCTGATCGCGGGCGGAGCCTTCCTGTTCCGGCGGGGCAGGGCCGCGTCCCGGCGGTGACGTGCCGGGTGCCGGTCGCACTCCCGCCCGGCACCCCCGGCCAGCCTGGCACCCCGCGCCCTGCCCGCCGGGCTCCGGCCATGGCGCGGCAGGTCATGCCTCGGCGTGGCTGCCCCGGTCACCTCGTTCGCCGAGGGCGGGGTGGGACGGCACGGTGGGCGGGGGCGCCTGGCGTACCACGCGCGGCCGGACCTGCGGGTCCCGCCGCGCGTGCCTGCCGCGCAGCCGGTCCGCCAGCCGGCGGGAGACATGACGGCACCACAGTCCCCACATCGCCCGCCCGGGACCGCGGTCGTCCGAGGCGTGCCAGGCCAGCTCCCGGCGGCCCAGGCCGGGCCGCAGCACGGTCAGCGGTGCGTAGTTCTCCACCACGAACTCCCGTCCGGGCAGCGGCGCCCCGTCCGGCAGCGGTCGATGGGTCAGATCCAGGTGCAGGGCGCGTACGACGTCCAGCCCGGCGGTGTCGCAGAAGAGCCGGAACTGGGCGCCGGGGCGCGGGTTGAAGTCGAGCAGGTGGTAGCGGCCCGTTGTGCCGCAGCGGCGGAAGTCCAGGTCGAGGATGCCGCGGTAGCCGAGCTCGCCGGTGAGCCGTTCGGCGAGCGCCTGCACCTGGGCGTCGGGGGTCCACCGGCCGACCGCCGTCAGGCCCGCGCCGCGCGGCCAGGCGCGCAGTTTGCGGCCGGGGCCGCCGCCACGGACGGCTCCGGTGCGGTCGGCGTACCCGTGGAAGAACCAGTCGCGGTCCGGGCCCGGCGGGAGGAACTCCTGGAGGAGCAGACGGCTGCCGGCCTCCTCGGCGCGTGCGTACAGCTCGCGGGCCTCCCGCATGGAGCGCACCACCACCGTGCTGCGCAGCCCACGGCCGGTGGGCAGCAGCCACGGCCGGCTCCACTTCGCCACCACCGGCAGACCGAGCTGCCAGGCGGCCCCGGCGGCCTGTGCCGCGCTGTCCGGGATCACGGTCACGGGATGCGGCACGTCCGCGGCGGCGCACACGGCGGCCAGCTCCGCCTTGTCCGCGACCCGTTCGGCCAGTGCGCCGGGCTGTTGCGGCAGCAGATACGAGGGTGCCAGCTCCTCGCGCAGCCGGCCCACCGCGACGGCGCTCGCGTCGTCCATCGGGATCAGTACGGCGGGGCGCGCGATCCGGGCGGCCACCCGGCGCAGGGCCGCGGCGATCTCGGCCGTGGACGCGCCGGGCGGGGGCGGCAGGTGCAGCCGGGTCACGTAGCGGGATCCGCGGACCGGGCTGCCGGTCAAGTCGGCGACCACGTGCACCTGCACGCCGGTCCTGCCGAGCGAGCGCACGGCACCGAGCGTGCCGTGGTGGAAGGGGTTCCGGTCGACCCGTAACAGCACGGCGGGGACGCGGATGTCGAGCAGTGGCACGGGTTTCTTCCCTCACGTCGGTTCACCTGCGCGGCGGAGCGGATCACCCGAAGGCTCCGTGGCGCTGGCCTGATTCGTAGGTATATGTCTGATTGTCATTGACTGAAGTGCCGGAGCCTTCAGAGGAAGCGTCAGGAGTCGGTGCGAGCATGAAGAGCGGAGCAGGCATGACTTCACAGCAGTCGCACGCCCGGTCCCGACGGCTGGCCGTCGTCGTGGGCGCGGTCGCCGCGTCGACGGCCCTGGCCTCCGGCCCGGGGTTCGCCGCGTCCGATCCGGTCCACCCGTCCACGACGGCCGCCGCGGTGAGGCCCGCGACCCCGAAGTCCGCGATCCCGAAGTCCGCGACTCCGGGGTCCGCGATCCCGAAGTCCGCGACTCCGAAGTCCGCGATCCCGAGGTCCGCGGCCCGGAACCCCGGGCCGCGGCAGGCCGGGAAGGACGTCCCCGCCTTCGGCGCCTACCTCGACTACGGCGCCCTCGGCGTGGCCCGGATCGCGGGCTTCAGCAACTGGCTGGGTGGCGCGGAGGTGCGGGTCGGGCACACCTACCTGCCGGGCGACATGTGGAGCAACATCGAGGGCGACGTCGGCTTCCTCGGCGCGTGGGCCGACTGGCGGCGGCAGAAGACCGACCGGATCTTCGTACTCAACGTCCCCATGCTGGAGCACAACGAGGCCGGTGTCTCCGACGAGCAGGTGCGGCTGCTGCTGCGCGAGGGCGCCGCCGGGCAGTTCGACCACCACTTCCGTGCCCTCGCCGAACGGCTGGTGGCGCTGAAGGTGCCGGACACGGTGATCGTGCTCGGCTGGGAGATGAACGGCACCACGTACACCCACCGCTGCGCACCGGACCCGGAGGCCTGGAAGCAGTACTGGAACAGGATCGTCACCACCATGCGGTCGGTGCCGGGCCAGCGGTTCCGGTTCGACTTCACGCCGAGCCGGGGCCTGGACGCCGTTCCCTGGACGCGGTGCTACCCGGGCGACGCCACCGTCGACGTCGTCGGCATGGACTCCTACGACCAGCCGTCCGGGCGGTCGTTCGACGAGCAGGTGAAGGAGCCCTACGGCCTCCAGGAGCACGTGGACTTCGCCAGGGCGCACGGAAAGCCCATCTCCTATCCGGAGTGGGGTCTCTTCCGCAACGGGGACAACACCGCGTACATGCGGAGCATGCTCTCCTGGATCGACGAGCACCGGCCGCTGTACAACACGCTGACCGACTACTGCCCGCACGGCGTGTGGCAGTGCTCGGGCAACCCCGAGTCGTCCGCGGCCTACCGGGCCCTCGTCGCGTCGCCCACCGCACAGACCGCCCCGACCGGACCGGCGACCCCGGCCACTCCGGCCACTCCGGCCACTCCGACGGTGCCGACCGTCCCGACCGCTCCGACCGTCCCGACGGTCCCGTCGGCCGAGCTCCCCGCCCCGGAAACCGAGGCCGGCTGCATGCCGTTGGAGCTCGGCGACTGGGTCGAGTACTGGATCGGCGGGAAGATCTGCACCCCGATCGTCGGGCTGCCACGCGCCTAGGGCGTGTTTCCACGGGTGGCGGCGGGCCCGGTCAGGACCTGTCGCCACCGTCGCGCTCCCTCAGCCGGGTCAGCAGTTCCTTGCCCCGCCGCCGCGCGGCGACGTCGCACACCACCGCCGAGAGCAACGGGGCGGTACGCCGCCGGGCCAGCAGCAGCCGCTGGTTGACGACCGGTTCCGGACGCCAGTGGTGCTTGTACGGCTCGTTGCCGCGCAGCAGGCTCAGCGTGCCGCGCCCGCCCGCGCGGGTGTGCTCGGCGCACGCGTCGAGCAGTATCACCGCCACGTCCGCCTTGCGTTCGCGCAGCCGGGGGTGGGCGCCGTAGAGGTAGCCGCCCGCCAGCCGCCGCGACAGCAGGGTCAGATCCACGGCGACCACGTCGTCGTCGAGCCGGAACTCGGTGACCACCGCGTCCCCGGAGCGCACCATCGGCCCCACCGACCGCACCAGGTGCTCGCAGAACCGTGCCTGGAGGTGCTCGGACGTCACCTTCCGGCCCTGCCACTGGAGCCGGTGCAGTTCGAGCAGCCGGCGCAGCGCGGGATCGACCTCGTCCGGCCGCACGAGGTGGCGCTGCACGCCCAGCGCGGTCAGCTTGCGCAGCTTGGCGCGTACCCGCTGGGCCTTCGCCGGCGACAGCCGGGCCACCAGGTCCTCCATCGGCACGGCGGGCAGTTCCAGGCACAGCGAGTCGCTCACCCGGCGGCGGGGCCCGGTCCAGCGGTCGTAGACCCGTTCGACCGCGCCGCCGGGGCGTACCTCGCGGAAGTCGATCAGCGCGGTCCGGGCGGCGGCCGCGAGACCGGCGGTGAGGGCGGCCACCGCCGCCTCCCCGCGCTCGTCGTCGACGAGGACGTCCCCGTAGTCGGAGATCGCGCCGCCGAGCGGCACCAGCGCGGACACCGGACGGCGTACGGCCGTCAGCGGGGCGGCCGCGACCAGTTCGCCGCCGTCGCGCACCACCAGCAGCCGCAGCCGGCCGGGCCGGCCGTAGGACAGCCACCACGAGTACAGCCAGGCGTGGCTCTGGAACGGGGTCGCCGTCCGGGACCGCGCGTACAGCCGGTCCCAGGCGGGGGCCAGTGCGGCGAAGGTGCCCTCGTCGGTGACCAGGTCGGTGGTGTACGTGGGTTTCACCCACGCCCGTGCGCTCACAGCTTTCCGTGCAGGTCGGCGGCCAGTGCCGGTCCGGGCACCGAGGCGGACCGGGGCGGTTCCTGGGGGGTCCGCCAGGGCCGCACCAGCAGCAGCAGTCCGCCCAGCAGCCCGCCCGCGCTCGCGCCCACCAGGCCGGTCACCTCGGGTGACGCCGAGGACGGCGAGCCCGGCCGGACCGCCCGCGCGAACTGCTGGAGCTCGACATGGGTGGCGTCCTTGCTGTCGTCGGCGTGCCGGGCCAGGGCGAAGGCGACGGCGTTGGCCATGTCGGCGGCCCGGTCCGGACGCGAGGAGGTGGCCGTGACGGCGACCATCGGGGCGTCCGGCGAGGTCGCCGTCTGCACGCTCGCCTGCAGCACCTTCGCCGAGACGCCCGCCCGGACCTGCGCGTCCCCGAGCACCGCGAGCTGGGTGGCGACCCGCCCGTACGCCTGCGCGAAGCCGAGCGCGGCGGCCGGGTCGGACTTCTCCGTCGGTACGGCGACGACATAGGCCGTGGCCGTGTACGACGGTGGTTCGAGGACGCCGTACGCGCCGCCGAGCAGGCCGCCGGCCAGGACGCCGGACGCGAGCAGGGTCCAGACGGGCAGGGTCCGGGAGCGGGAGCGTGAGTGGGAGGAGGCCGGGCGGTGTGGTCCGGTCGGGTTCTCGGTCATGAGCTGCTGGCTTCCTGAGGCGACGGGGACTGCGGGGGCTGAAGTGACAGAGAAGGCAGAGGAGTCGGAGGAGTCGGAGGGGGGAGTGCGGCGGCCGTGCCGGAGAGGGCCGCCGTGTAGACGCCCAGGAGCCGGGCGGCGCTGCGCTCGATGCCGTAGTGGCGGGCGGCGGCGGGGGCGGTGCGCGGGTGCGGGCCCCGGGCGCGGGCCTCGGCCAGCGCGCGGGCGAAGGCCTCGGGGCCGCCCGTCACGCGTACGGCGTCGGGTGCCGTGTGCGGCGGCAGGTCCTCGACCGCCGGACAGGAGGCGTAGCGCACGGGCAGCCCGCAGGCCAGGGCCTCGACGACGGCCAGTCCGAAGGCCTCCTCCGGGGACGGCGAGGCCAGCAGGTCCATCGCGGCGGTGAGCGAGGGCAGATCGGGTCCGGGGGAGCCGTCGGGCACGCAGGGGCGTTCGCCGGTGAACAGCACGCGGTCCGCGACCCGGGCCTCGTACGCGATGCGGCGCAGCACGCTCTCCTCGGGGCCGCCGCCGACCAGCAGCAGCCAGCAGTCGCCGGGGAGCGCGGCCAGCGCGCGGACCAGGACGTCGAAACGCTTGCCTGCGACGAGCCGGCCGATGCCGCCGACGACGTAGGCGCCCTCGGGCAGGCCGAGGCGGCGCCGGGTGCGCTGTCGCTGGACCGGGTCGAAGCGGAAGCGGGCCAGGTCGATGCCGTTGGGGACGACCTCGATGCGCGGGGCGGGCACACCCCAGCGCTTCAGCCGGTCGGCGACCGTGGGGGAGACGGCGACGGTCGTGGTGCCCAGCCGCTCCCCGGCGAGATAGAGGGTGCGCACCCCCCGGCTCAGTCTGCGGCCCTCGATCCGGGAGTCGCCGAGCGAGTGCTCGGTGGCGACGATCGCGCGGACGCCCGCGAGCCGGGCGGCCAGCCGGCCGTAGAGACAGGCGCGGTAGAGGTGGGTGTGGACGAGGTCGTAGCGGCCTCCGCGGATGAGCCGGACCAGGCGCGGCACGGCCGCCAGGTCACGGTTGCCGCTCATGCCGAGGTGCACGACGCGCACCCCGTCGGCGACCAGTCCGTCGGCGACCGCGCCGGGGTTGGTGAGCGTCACGACGTCGCAGTCGACGGGCAGATGGCGCAGCAGCAGTCGCAGTTGCTGCTCGGCGCCGCCCACGCCGAGTCCTGTGATGATGTGCAGGGCCTTCATCAAAGCCCCTCGACGGGCCGGCGCCGCAGCCGGTGCAGCCGGTGCTTCAGGAACAGGCGTACGGCGCCGTCGTTCTGGCCGATGTGGACGCGGGGCAGGGCCAGGCGCCCGCCCAGCGGGCCGGGGTCGATCGCGCAGGCGTAGTCGTATCCGGCGTCCCGTACGGCGTCGACGGCACGCCGGTCGACGGTGCCGTACGGGTAGCAGAAGCCGTCGACCGGAGCACCGGTCAGCTCCGCGAGCACCGCTCTGCTCTCGACGGTCTCGCGCTTCAGGGTGAGGTCGTCCACCGTGGTCAGGTCGACGTGGGTCAGCCCGTGCGAGCCGATCTCGACGCCCTCGGCGGCGGCGTGCCGGATGCCGTCGGCGGTCAGCAGCGGTTTGCGCGGGCCGAGCGGGTCCCAGGCGTTGTCGCCGCCGAGCCGGCCCGGCAGTACGAAGAGAGTGGCGCCGAAACCCCTGCGGCGCAGCCGGGGAAGGGCGTGCTCGACGAAGTCGGCGTACCCGTCGTCGAAGGTGAGCCCGACCAGGCCCCGGCCCCGCCCGCGGCCGCGGGCGGCGAGCAGCGCGGCCATGGACACGCCCGTCAGGCCACGCCTGCCGAGCCACTCAAGCTGTTGTTCCAGCCGGTCCGGGGTGACGGTGACGAGATAGGGGTCGTCGGAGCAGTCGCCCACGGAGTGGTACATCGCGACGAACGGGACGGGGGCGGCACCGGTCCGCCGGGGACGCCGGGTCCGCCCGGTCTCCCGGGCGGGCTCGGCGGAGCCGGCGGAGACAGTGGGCTCGGCGGAGAAGGTGGGGTCGGTAGGGCCGGCGGAGTCAACGGAAGAGGCCATGCGCAAGCCTTCGGGTCGCGGAACATACGGATCTCAGTGCGGGGGCGAAGCCCTGGGCACCCAGGGCCAGCCCGACCAGGACGAACACGCAGACCACGGTCACCGCGCCGGCCGCGAGACCGGCCGGCGCGGAGGCCGAGCGGCTCGCCGCGAACACGCCGGCCGCCGTGGCGACCGCCGCGGCGCGCACCGGCTTGGTCAGCTCACGCAGCACCCGCACGGTGCGCACCGGGACACTGCGCGGGCCCATGCCGGTCAGCAGCAGCGCGGCCGTGACGGTGATGCCGAAGGCGTTGGCGGCGGCGATCCCGGTGACGCCCCAGCGGCCCACCGTCCACGCGCCGACCCAGGCGGTCGCGGCCAGCCCCGCGGCCATCGCGCCGAGCGGGTACCAACGGACCCGCCCCGCCGAGAAGTACGAGCGCACCAGCGCGCCCACCAGGGTCTGGCCGAGCAGCCCGAGCGCGTACACCCGCAGCACGGCCGCCGTCGCCGCGGTGTCCTGTGCGGTGAACGCGCCGCGCTGGAAGAGCAGTTCGATCAGCTGCGGCGCGCACGCCACGACCGTGGCGGTGCCCAGCAGCACCACGCACGCGGCCAGCACCAGGTCCCGCTCGACCCGGCCGCGGGCCCGTTCGGTGTCGCCGTCGGCCAGCGCCCGCGCGACCACCGGGAAGGTGACCGTGCACAGCATCAGCGACAGCGTCATCGGGATCTGCGCCACCTTCTGGGCGTAGTTCAGGTGCGAGATGGCGCCGGCCGGGAGCCCGGAGGCGAGGAAGCGCTCGACGAGGACCTGCGACTGGCGGCACAGGGCGAAGAGCAGGACGCTGGCGAGCAGGGCGGAGCCCATCGGCCTGTCGCCCGGCCCCGGAAGACCCACCTCCCCGTCCGCAGCCCTGTCGTCACCCTCGGCCGCGCCCTTGCCTCCGCGTCGCAACTGCCGAAGCAGTGAAGGAAGTTGCGCCAGCACCATCAGGAAGCCGCCGGCCGCGACCCCCGCCGCCGCCGAACGCACCCCCCAGCGCCCGCCGAGGACGAACATCCCGGTGATGATGCCGGTGTTGTAGACGACGTAGATCGCCGCCGGGGCCAGGAAGCGGCGGTGCGCCCGCAGGGCCGCGCTGGAGTACCCGGCGAGTCCGAAGCTCAGGACGCAGGTCGCGGTGAGCCGGGTGCAGTCGACGGCGAGCGCGGGATCGGGCAGACCGGGCGCCAGGGCCTCGACGAGCTGGGGGGCGGCGCCGATCAGCAGGCTGGAGACCGCGGCGAAACCGAGCGACAGCCGGGGCAGCGTGGTGGCGACCAGTGCCCGCACAGGGTCGCCCGGCGCGCCCTGCGCCCGCCGGGCCAGCGCCATGCTGAACGCCGGGATCAGCGCGATCGCCAGCCCGTCCTCGATGAGCAGCGTGGCCGCGAACTCCGGCACGGTCCAGGCCACCAGGAAGGCGTCCGTCTCGCTGCCCGCCCCGAACAGCCGGGCCAGCGCCTGGTCGCGCACCAGCCCGAGCAGCGACCCGGCGATGGACAGCGCGGCCGTGACGAGCGCGGCCCTGGCGAGGAACCGCCGGGTGACGGAGGCGTTGTCGCCCCGGTGCGGGACGGCGGGCGCGGACCGGGCCGCCGGCACGGACACCCTGCCGTCGGTGTCACCCCTGCCTTCGGTGTCGTTCCTGCCGTCGGTGTCACCCCTGCCTTCGGTGTCGTACCTGCCCCTGGTGTCGTACCTGTCCTCGGTGTCGTTCCTGTCCTCGGTGTCGTTCCTGCCTCCGGTGTCGTTCCTGCCTCCGGTGTCGTTCCTGCCTCCGGTGTCGGCCCTGCCTCCGGTGTCGGCCCTGCTCTCGGCGTCGTCCCTGTCCTCGGTGTCACCGCGGTTCGGCCGGGCGGCCCGGTTCGGCCGGCCGGTCCAGCGCGACGGATCCGTCCAGCGCGGCCGGTCGGCCCGGGGCGGCCTGGAAGGAGGTGTCACCGTCATCGCGCCCCGGCCTCCCCGGCCGGCCGGTCCGCGCGCACCCGCGGGTGTGCCGGGCGCCGCTCGCCCTCGTCCCCGGCCAGCGCCCACCAGGCCACCAGCCCGAAGCAGACCGCGGTCAGCACGGTGGAGGGGCCGCCGATGTCGGCGTACAGGAAGTCGACGAGCTGCCACACCAGCAGCCCGCAGGCGACCAGGGCGCAGTCCGCGCCGGGACCGGCCGTGCGCACCCGCAGCAGCCCCCGCAGCCCGCACACCAGCAGCGCCAGCCAGCTCCCGGCGAGCGCCAGCAGCCCGATCAGCCCCTGCTCGGCCAGCACCAGCAGGTACATGTTGTGCGGGGACAGCAGGGGCTGCCTGCGGAACGCGGCGCCCGCGCCCTCCGTGTCACTGCCGGACGACAGCGCCAGCGAGGCGTGCGCGTCCCGGTGGTCGGGGAAACCCTTCAGCCCCACGCCGGTCAGCGGCCGCTCCCGCCACATGCCGGTGGCCGCCGCCCACAGGGTGTACCGGTCGGTGACCGACTGGTCGGGCGCGTCCGCGACTCGGGTGATGCTGCTGATCCGCTCCTGGAGCATCGCCGTACCGACCCCGAAGCCGCCCACCAGGATCACGCCCGCGGCGGCCACCGCGGCGCCCACCCGCAGCGCGCGCCGCAGCCCGGCCAGGAGCAGCTGTACGACGCAGGTCAGCGCGGTGGCGATCCATGCCCCGCGGCTGAAGGACAGGGCGAGCGGCAGCAGCAGCGCCAGCGCGCAGCCCGCGGCGATCACCCGGTGCCGCAGCGGCGTCCGCCCGAGCGCCAGGCCCAGCGCGCACACCAGGCCGAAGGAGACGACGGTTGCCATGCCCATCACGTCCTGCGGCCCGAAGGTGCCGACCGCGCGGATGTCCTCGCCCTGGTACGAGGCACCGGTCCCGGTGACGTACTGGTGCACGCCGACCGCCCCCTGCCACCCGGCGAGCGCCACGAACGACCAGGCCAGCAGCCGGAAGTCGGACCGGTCCCGGATCAGCAGCACCACGGCCGCCGGGACCAGCACGAACACCTGGAGGTAGCGGCCCAGGCCGGCGGCCGCGGCCCCCGGCGAGGACGCGCCCAGCGCCGCGACCGCCAGCCCGACGACCGGCAGCCCCAGCACCACCGCGGCGACCGGTGACAGCGGGCGCCGCCGCTGCCGTACGAGACGCACCACGCAGAACACGACCACCAGCGCGGACAGCGCGTCGGCCGGGCCCGCGCCGCCCTCCCCGCCGGGGGAGACGGGCAGTGTCAGCAGGGCGAGCACGGCCACCACGGGCAGCACCGGCGAGACCTTCGGGGAGAGCTTCCCGAGGGTCCCGGGGGACAGCCGCGGGGAGCGGACCGGGGATGGGGCGAGGCTCATCGTCGTCAGCTCCCGGTCGGGCGCACGAGCGCGGCCGCGGTGCGCAGCAGGATGCAGATGTCCTGCCACAGCGACCAGTTGTCGATGTAGGCGTTGTCGAAGCGGGCCCGGTCCTCGATCGAGGTGTCGCCGCGCAGCCCGTTGATCTGGGCCAGTCCGGTGATACCGGTCGGCATCCGGTGGCGGGCCGCGTAACCGGGGTGGTGCTGGCTGAACTGGGCCACGAAGTACGGGCGTTCCGGCCGCGGGCCGACCAGGCTCATGTCGCCGGACAGCACGTTGAACAGCTGGGGCAGCTCGTCCAGCGACGTCTGGCGCAGGAAGCGGCAGAAGCGGCTCATCTCCGGCTCGCCCGCCACGCTCCAGCGGGTGGCCGCCTCGTGCTCGTCGACGGGACGGTGGGTGCGGAACTTCAGCAGCGTGAAGGGGCGCCCGCCCTTGCCGATGCGCTCCTGGCGGAACACCACCCCGGGTCCGTCGCTGATCCGCAGTAGCACCGCGCACACCAGCAGCAGCGGGCTGACCAGCAGCAACGCGGTCCCGGACAGCAGCACGTCGACGATCCGCTTGCCGAGGCTGCCCCGGCGCCGGGTGCCCATGTCCAGCCGCCGGCAGGAGTACCCGGCCAGCTGGTCGCGGGTCGCGTACGACGGGGAGTCCGCGTCGATCTCCCGCACCGTGCAGCCGGACTCGGCGAGCGCCCGCAGCAGGGGGCCCTGCGCGGTGCGCACCGAGGGGTGGACGGCGAGCACCTCGCGCACCCCGTTCTGGATCAGCGCCCGCTGCACCTCCTGACCGGTCGTCAGCACCGGCAGCCCCTGGTGACCATGGGGCCCTTCGGGCCGCGCGGCGACGATCCCCACCGGCCGCACCCCGCACCGCGGATGGCGCAGCACGGCCGCGGCCACCCGCTGCGCGGTCGCCGCGGGTCCGATGACCAGTGCCGCGCGCGGGCGCCGCAGCAGCGCGGCGCGCCGCCGCCCGTGCGCGATCCCGCGCCCCAGGCAGGCCGTCGCCGACTGGACCAGGACACCGAGGACGAGCGTGCGCACGGACAGCGCGTGCTCCGGCGTGTACGCCGCCACGAGCGACGCCAGCGCCAGCCAGCCCACCGTGATCCGCCCGCAGACGGAGGGCAGTTCGTCGAGCACGTCCCGAACGGGCCCGGTGCGCCTGGCGCGCAGCAGTATCGTGGCGCCCACCAGCAGGGCCACCACCAGCGGCGTGCGCTGCGCCTCGCCGAGCACCGAAGCGGCGACGAAGGCCGCGGCGAGGTCCGCGAGCGGCAGCGGAAGCGAGGAGGCGGGCCGTGCCGGGGGCCGGCGGGCGGGGAACCGGAAGCCGGTGCCGCGCTCGCGCGCGGGCATGACCGAAACGGGCGAGGATCCGTGGTCCCGTGGCTGCGCGCCGGGGGAGGGGACGGTACTTTCCGCAGTCACGGGTGGATGGACTCCCTGCACTCGGAGGGCACCACGCGCCCTGTTTCGGAGGGCACCGCGCGCCCTGTTGCCTGGTTCCGGCCGCCGCCGAGCAGGTCGTCGTAGACGGCCGCGACGGCCTCGGCCGTGCGCCGTACGTCGTGCGCGGACAGGACGTGCCGACGCCCCTGCCCGCCGAGCGACGCGCGCAGGGGCGGGTCGAGCAGCAGCCCGGTCACGGCGGCGGCCAGCGCCCCCGGGTCCCCGGGCGGGACGAGACAGGGCCCGGCCAGGGCGGGCGGCAGACTCTCGCGGGCGCCGTCCACGTCCGTCACCACCACCGGCCGGCCGCAGCCCATGGCCTCCAGCGGGGCCAGTGCCATCCCCTCCCAGCGCGAGGGCAGCACCACCAGGTCGGCGGCCCGGTACCAGGGCACGGTGTCGGCGACGGCCCCCGTGAACAGCACGGACCGCGGCGCGCGGGCGCGCAGCCGGTCCCCGTCCGGACCGTCGCCGACCAGCACCAGCCGGGCGTCCGGCAGCCGCCGCAGGACGGCGTCCCATGCGTCCAGCAGGACGTCCTGGCCCTTCTGCCGGCACAGCCGCCCCACACAGACGACCAGCGGAGCACTCGGATCGACGGCCGCCCCCGGCACGGTTCGCCCGCGGTCCGCGGCGGCCGGGCTGAAGCGCTCCGGATCGATGCCGTTGGGGATCACCGACCACCGTCCGGCGACACCGGCGCGCACACCGGTGACGCGTTCCGCCTCGCTCACGCACACCACCCGGGAGGCCCAACGCGCGCCCCACCGCTCCCACTTCAGCGCGAGCGCCGCCGCGGTACCGCCGACCGCCTCGAACGACCAGGCGTGCGGCTGGAACACGGTCGGGATGCGCCCCCGTACGGCGATCCGGCCGGCGAGCCCGGCCTTCGCGCTGTGCGCGTGCACCAGGTCGGGCCGGACCTCGTCGAGCAGCCGGGCGAGCCGCCGTACCTCGCGCACGAGGGCCGGACCGGGCGACCTGGCCGCCCGCCAGTGCCGTACGTCGGCGCCCGACGCGCGCAGCGTGCTGGACAGTTCGCCGTCCGGGCAGGCGACCGTGAGGTGCAGACCGGCCGTGAGCTGGGCCCTCACCAGGTCGGTCACCACTCGGGCGACCCCGCCGTCCACGGGTTGGGTGAGGTGGAGGACCCGTGGCCGAGGGTCCGTTGCTGGCAGGTGCATTGCGCGGTTTTCCTCGCTCACGATGGCGCTCGGTTCGTGCGGGAACGCGCCGTCTCACCGTTGTGCCTCGACGGCGACGAAGTGTGCGCCGGTCCACGCCGCGTCCCGCTGGGGAACGAGCCGGGCAGTCAGCTGGTCACCACGCCGCAGCACGGCCCGGTCCGGATCGAACACACCGCGGTCGTGACCGAGCGTGTCCGCGCACCAGAGCCCGCGCCGGGCGCGCGGACCGTGGTTCGGTGCGCGGTGCGGAGCAGGGCGCGCACCGTCGCGCGGTGCCGAGCAGAGCGCGTACCGTCGCGCGGCGCAGCGGCGGACCCAGGAAATGGCGCATGACCGGCGTTGCCCTTTCGAGGAGGTTCGTCGACCGGGGGGTCAGCGGAATCGGACGCCTGCCGTAGGAGTGCGGAGAGGTCCGCAACTCTAGCTGCTATACGTGCTAATCGGTAGAAAGTGGACAGTTGTGTCGGAGTCGTGAATCCTCGCCCCCGGGGATCACCCCAATGGCGGCACAACTCGCGTGCGCCCGGCGCGTTGACACAGCGCCGGACACCCCCGTCCGGCTGTCTGTGTCAATTCCCAAGGAGCACCTCTCCATGTCGCGTATCGCGAAGGGCCTGGCCCTGACCACCGTTGCCGTCGCGGCCATCGCCGGGACCGCCGGCATCGCCGCCGCCGACAGCGACGCGCACGGCGCCGCCGCCAACTCCCCCGGTGTGCTGTCCGGCAACGTCCTCGAGGTTCCGGTGAACATCCCGGTCAACCTCTGCGGCGACACCGTCGACGTCGTCGGCCTGCTGAACCCGGCCTTCGGCGGCTTCTGCTTCAGCGACTGACGTCGGCGCATCCATCGCGACCGGCCGCTCTCCGGGACGGAGGGCGGCCGGTTCCGCGTTTTTGGACACGGAGCGTGACCACTCCGGGGGCGGGAGCGCGGTCCCGGCCCGGCGCACTCCCGTGGTGTTACTCCGAACGGGGGGCCGGGTTCGAAACGGCAACCCGCCGCGCGGACGGGGCTTCGCCCCGCCGGCCCGTCCCCAAGGCTCCGGACGGTACGAGGGCTTCCTTCGCGCCGGGCGCGGAGAGTCTTCGCGCCCGGCGCAGAAAGTCTGCGTGCGCGGGGTTTCCGCCCCGGTCAGGAGTCGTTAGGCACGACGTCAGACACAACCGAGGCGACGCGAGTTGCCGAAGAGAGGAACACGATGAAGTCGCTGAAGGCCGCCGCAGTCGTCGCCGGGTCCCTTGTCATGGCCGGTGCCGCCGCGCCCGCGTTCGCCCAGAGCACCGCCGACCTCACGCCCTCCAGCCTCAACGGTGCCGTCGACACGCTCGCCAGGCATCCCCTGGAGCTGCACGACGTGATGCCGCTCCAGCACCAGTCGGACGCCCTCAACACCGAGAACAAGGACTCCGTACTGCACACCGTGAAGGGCGCGGCCACCGCGCTCAACACCCACAACCCGCTCCTCGGCGGCCTGCCGCTCCAGAGCTGACACGCCGCTGCCGGGGCCGGCGAAGGGCGCCGGCCGAGGATGCCGGCGAAGGGCGCCGGCCGAGGATGCCGGCGAAGGGCGCCGGCGAAGAGGCACCGGCCAAGAGGCGCCGACGAAGGAGTGCCGGCCAAGGGCGGCACCGGGGTGCCGCACCGGACGGAGCCGGTCTCCCGGCGCTGTTCGAGAGGCGTTGCCGCACTGCGTCCCCCGTTCGTGTGGAGCACCTCCGGAGCGTCGCCCGGTCGGGTGAGAACGGGCCCGGCGGCCTTCCGGAGCGTCGGTAAGGTCGCGCGGTGACCTCAACCTCAAGCGAAACCCGCCCCCTTCGCGTCGCCGACCTCGGCACGCTCGTCGTACTCCCCTGGAGCGGCGAGACCCCCGACGGCGGCGACATGCCCTACCTCCTCGCGTACTCGCTCGGGGACGCGCAGGCCGGTCCCGAGGCCTCGGCGGCCGCCGTCGCCCAACTGCTCAACAGCAACGGCCTGCCCGTCGGCGGAGACCTGGTCGACGGCAACGCCAAGCCGAGCCTCCCGGTCAGTCTGCTCGTCGAGGCCGGTCAGGCCGTCGTCTCCATGCCGCCGCACCTCAACGTCCAGTGCACCCCGCCGCCGGAGTGGCTGGAGGCGGTCGCCGACCGCGGGTACGCCTACTTCGTGTTCACCACCCGCCCCTGGCCGCAGGCCGCGCCCGGCACACCCGTCACCCCGGAGGCGCTGGCGGCCTTCGCCGGCGCGGACGAGACCCTCAACGCGGCGGCGCACCTCGTCCTTCCGGCCCGCAGCCTGCGCGCTTGACGGCCAGGACCGCGGGCGCGGGCCGCGGGTTCGCCCTGATGCTGGTCCTCACCGGCGCGGCCGGGCTGCTGGCCTCCTGGGTCATCACCCTCGACAAGTTCAAGCTGCTGGAGAACCCCGCCTTCGTCCCGGGATGCAGCCTGAACCCGGTCGTCTCCTGCGGCAGCGTGATGAAGAGCGCCCAGGCCTCGGTGTTCGGGTTCCCCAACCCGATGCTGGGACTGGTGGCCTACGGCATCGTCGTCTGCGTCGGCGTGAGCCTGCTGGCCGACGCCGTGTTCCCGGGCTGGTACTGGCTGACCTTCGACGCCGGGTGCCTGTTCGGCGTCGGGTTCGTGTCCTGGCTCCAGTTCCAGTCGCTGTACCGGATCGGCGCGCTGTGCCTGTGGTGCTGCCTCGCCTGGGTCGCCACGATCATCATGTTCTGGTACGTGACGTCGTTCGCCGTACGGAAGCGGTTCCTGCCCGCGCCGGCCCCGGTGCGGATGTTCCTCGCGGAGTTCACCTGGGTGCTGCCCCTGCTGCACATCGGCGTCGTCGGCATGCTGGTCCTCACCCGGTGGTGGACCTTCTGGACCGGGACCGGGTGAGCGCTGGAACGGGCGCGGCGACCGGGCCGCGGAGGTGCGTGTTACGGCCATGTGGAGCCCGGTCCGGCCGTCACGGGTGACCAGGCGGCCCGCCGGACGGTTACCTCTGGGGACAACCGAACCGGACCGAGGAGCACAACATGGTCGTCAGCGTGGGCGGCGCTGTGGTGGTGAGCGCCGAGTACGGACCGGAGAGCCCGGGGAGACCCGGACCGCGAGCACGACTGGGACGGGCGGGCACACGACGGGACCTGCTGCGCGGACTGCTGGCCCCCGCGGCCGCCCTCCTGCTCGCTCCCCTCGTCGCGGCCTCCCGGCCCCCGCGGACCGCGGGCGGATCCGGCGGGGCCGCCTTCGACGAGACCTACCGGGGCCGCCGTATCCAGGGCGTCCGGCTCTCCGCCGGGCGGCGCACGGCCATGCCCGGCGCGGTCGCCTGGCAGGTCACCGTGGACGGCCGGCCCCTGCATCTGATGCGAAGGGCCGACGGCACCTGGCTGAGCATGGTCGACCACTACCGCTCGTACGCCACCCCGCTGGAGGCGGCGCGCGCGGCGGTCGACGAACTGGGGCCGGGCGAGCGGCTGCGCGCGGCGGCCGCCCCTGCCCACGGCCCGGGGGAGCGGGGCGAAACGGGCCAGGACCACAGCGGACACATGGGGGGACGGCATGGTCTACACACGTAAGGACGCCGCCACGCTGACGGCCGCCGAGAAGCGGCGGTTCGTGCGGGCGATGCTGGAGGTCAAACGGCGCGGCGAGTACGACGGGTTTGTGCAGATGCACATCGACCACTACGTCGCCGACGGCGAGACCGGCCTGCGCACGGCCCACATGGCGCCGTCCTTCCTGCCCTGGCACCGCCGGTTCCTGCTGGAGCTGGAGCAGGCGCTGCGCCGGGTGGACTCCTCCGTGACGGTGCCGTACTGGGACTGGACCCGCGACCGCGGGACGACGTCGACGCCGTGGACCGCGGACCTCCTCGGCGGCAACGGGCGGAGCTCCGACCACCAGGTGACCACGGGACCCTTCGCGTACGCGGCGGGCAACTGGACGATCCGGGCGGGGGTGACCGACGGGGAGTACCTCACCCGGGACCTCGGCCGCGCCCGCGCCCCGATCTCCCTGCCCACCAGGAACGACGTGGACCAGGCGCTCTCCGACCCGGTCTACGACGTCTCGCCCTGGGACTCGACCACCACCAAGGGCTTCCGCAACAGGCTGGAGGGGTGGGGGCCCGGGAGCGGCAGCGCCTCCTGGCGCAACCACAACCGGGTGCACCGCTGGGTCGGCGGAGCCATGCTCGGCGGGGCGTCCGTCAACGATCCCGTCTTCTGGCTGCACCACGCCTTCGTCGACCTGCTGTGGTCCCGCTGGCAGGACCGGCACCGCGAGCACCGCTACCAGCCCGCCAAGCCGCCCGGCCCCGGCACCCCGCAGCACGGCCGGGTCATCGCCCGGAACGAGATCCTGCCGCCGTGGGACGTGACACCGGACAGCCTGGAGGACCACAGAGGGGTGTACCGGTACGCGTGAGCGGCCATGGGAAGAGCCCCGGCGCTCGAGGTGCCGGGGCTCTTTTCGCGTACGTCAGGGTCAGCGGCCGTAGCCGTTACCCGACTGGTGGCTGCCGTGGTGGCCGGTGTGGTGGCCGGCGTGCCGGCCGACCCCACCGAGGTGGCCGTCGCTGGCGCAGGCGTTGCCGAAGGCCGGGTTCAGCAGTCCGATCACGTCGATGGTGTTCCCGCACACGTTGACCGGCACATTGACCGGAACCTGGACGACATTGCCGGACAGCACACCGGGCGAACCGACGGCCGCGCCCTGGGCACCCGCGTCAGCCATGGCCAGACCGGCTCCGCCGAGCGCCACGGCACCCGTGCCGAGAGCGACCACGGCCGCCTTCGCGATGCGAGACATGCGTTCTCCTTCTATTGCTTGGGCGAGGGCGGCAGCAGGACCCGCCGCCGCACGCTCCGTTCAACGCGGCGATCCGGGCAGGGACACGGCGTAGGACGCACATCATTTTTTATTTCGACAAGGACCGGCGTGAGTCGACACGGACGGGTGTGAGTCGGCAGGGACCGGCGTGAGTCGACAGCGACCGGTATGGGTCGGCAACGACCGGCATGAGTCGGCAAGGGTCGGCAAGGGTCGGCAAGGGCGGACCGTCCGCGGCGACGTGGCGCGGGCCCCGGCGACGGACACGGCCCCCGGTGCGAGGCTTGCGACAAGCTTGGGAATCTCCATACCTCTACCCGGAGGGACCGCTCCTAGGCTGTGCGGATGGAAACGGCGACCCGTACACCGCCCGTTCCGGACGTCGTCGTGCTGCCCACCATGGCCGACGTGCCCCGGGACGCGGACGGCGTACCCCTGCTGGACGGGACCGTGGACCTGATGCTGCTGCCCCTGCCGGCGCGGCCCGGAGAGGACCGGCTGACGGCGGTGGCCTTCTCCACGGTCGCCGGGCTGGTGGCGGCGATGGGCGAGGAGCAGCCCTGGATCGCCGTCGCCGGCTCGGACCTGGCGGGCGCCCTGAGCGGATCGGGCGCCGAGGCCGTCCTGCTGGACCCCCGGCCGGCCGGGGCGGCGGGGAGGCCGGTGCATGACTGACCCGGACTTCTCCGGCATCAACCCCGACAACCTGGCGAAGACCATCGGTGACCTGGCCGAGGCCAGTACGTCCCTGCGGCAGGCCGGGACCGCCTACGCCACCCGCTTCCGGAAGTTCGGCCTGGACACCGGCAGTCTCACCGAGATGGGGAAGATAGCCGCCTGGGTCGACGACGAACTGCCCATGCTGCGCCGCCGGCAGGCGCTGGCCGCCGCCATGGAGTTCCAGGGCGTAGGTCCCAGACCCACCATGGTCCAGGTTCCCGAACCCGTCTGGACCGTCTCCCAGGCCCGACAGCAGGGCGCCGAACTGGCCCAGCAGGCCGATGCGTTGGGCGCCATGGAGCCCGACCGGGCCGGGCCCGCGCTGCACCGCATCGCGGCGGAGCTGGCCGCCCACCGCGGCGACGGCGACTTCGCCTCGGCCTTCTACGCCGAGGCCGACCCCGGCCTGGTCAAGAACCTCCCCTCGGTCATCGCCACCGCGAACGCGCCCACCGCACGGGAGGACGCCAGGATCTTCGGCGCGGCCTTCACCGCCGCGATCGACGCCGACGCCCCCGCTCCGGGCTTCGACAAGGTGCTGGACCTGTTCCACGGCGACATCCCCGAGAACGAGCCCGCGGCCGTCTTCGACCGGGCCCTGATGCAGGGCGACGACCCAGGCCTGTGGGACACCGCCTGGAAGCATCTGGAGAAGGCAACCACCGACCTCGGCGACCCCAAGGCGACCTGGACCGTGCACGCCGGACTCGTCGCGGGCGTCGTCGGGTTCCAGTCCCACCAGGCGGAGAACCTGTGGGACGAGGCGGACAGGTTCTCCCAGGAGGCCAAGGCCGCCTACGAACGCCGCCTCAACGCTCTCACCCCCCAGGAACGGGCCCTGTTCCGCAAGCAGACCAGGGCCGCGGCCAAGGCAGCCAAGGGCGCCTCCCGCGAGGCCGAGCAGATCTACGGCAGGTTCGGACTGGGCCCGCTGTCCCGGTTCATGGAGGCCTCGGTCGGCGACTCCGGCCGCTGGATCGCCACCCGGGTCCCGGTCGGCGCGGTGTCCGCGAGCGCGGAGGCGGGCTGGCTCGCCAAGGCGTTCCGCACCGGCGACCGGCTGCCCCTGGTCGGCACCGTGCTCACCGTCGGCGGCATCGCCTACGACATCGAGGTCAACCACTCCGACGCCGATGTGGCCGTCGTCTCCAACGTCGCCTCCCTCGGCGCCGGCATGGTCGGCACCTGGGCGACCGAGGCCGCCGTCGTCGCCGTCGCCGGAGGCCCCGTGGGCTGGGCCGTGGGCGCGGGCATCCTGGTCGGCGCCGGTCTCGGCTACGCCGCCTACTACGCACTCAACACCGACACCGGCAAGAAGGCCGTGCACGCGGTCACCCACGCGGTCGAGGACGTCGGCAAGGACATCGGCGGCGCCGCCGAGAAGCTCGGCGGCTGGCTGGGCCTCTGAGACACATGGGAACCGGATCGATGACGAAGAAGACACGCACGCAGCGGACGCGCCCGGACGGGGCACCTCCGCCGCCCGCCTCCGCGCAGAAGGCCCGGCTGGCCGAGATGCGCCGGGCGACGGCCCGGGAGCGGCGGCCGGTGCCGCAACGGCGCCTGATCGCCACGCTGGCCGTCCTGTTCCTGGGCACCGCCTGCGGGACGCTCTTCCTGCTCTGGCTGCCCTCGCACACCCTGGTGCACGATCTGCGCACCCGGGGAGTGGCCACCTGGGCCCAGGTCACCTCGTCCCCCCGGGACAAGTTCGGCAGCGCCGGGAACGTCGAGGTCCGGTTCACCGCCTCCGGCCGGACGGTGGAGACCGTGCTCAGCGACTGGGGCGGCGAGCGCCCGGGCGGCCTGGAACCGGGCGGCACGGTTTCAGTGACCTACGACAGACAAAACCCCCACCGGGTGCTCACCACCGCCTGGGTCCAGCACCCGCCGGCCGTGACGGCGCCGATGCTCTGGGGGCTGGTGCTCTCCCCGTTCTTCCTGGCCGGGACGGTCCTGCTGGCCGTACTGCGCCACCGCCGGCTGCGCGACCGGCGGCCGCAGGTGGGGGCGACGACGCCACCCGCACCGCGGAAGGAGCATTCGTGACGGAGCAGAAGGTGGCCAACCCGCGCAAGGCCGACCTGGTCAGGCTGCGCGGTGATCTGGCCAGGGAGGTGGAACGGCTGCGGACGGCCCTGCGGCGTCCCACCCAGGACCTGGGCGGCGACAAGGTCTGGGTGGGCAGGAACGCCCGCTCCTGGCACACCGGACTCGTCGGCCGCGACAGGAAGCTCGGCATCGAGGTGGACAAGCTGCTGCCCCTGCTCGACGCGGCGATCCGCACCGAGCCCGACCGGATCTCCCCGGCCGACGCCCGCGCCTACCGCCAGGACACCTGACCACCTGCCCGGACATGGTCCGACCAGCAAAAAGCCCTCCCCAAGGGGAGGGCGGAGACTGGCGCCCCCGGCAGGACTCGAACCTGCGGCCAAGCGCTTAGAAGGCGCCTGCTCTATCCACTGAGCTACGGGGGCCTGGTGTGGTGGCCTCGTTGCGTGGTGCCCGGGTGCGGGCTGATCCGCGACGATGCCGGGGACAAGGATAGGGCTCCCGGATCCTTCTCCCTGTTGCTTCGCCTCCGTGGCTCGATGTGGAGGTTCGGTGAAGCGGTCCTGATAATCGCAGGCAGGTACGAATCGTGCATCGCTTTTGGGGTCTCGCGCTACGGGTGTTGTGCACTCGTTATGGCTGGGCTGTGCCCTTGTCCCAGTCGTACCTTCCGTCCCTTGTGTTCAGTCGGCGCGCAGGCATGCCTATATGCTTCAGAAATCCCCCGAAATTGGGCATTCTTCGCATGTGGTGACCTTGGACGTACGGCCTCAGCTGCTCGACGCACTCTCCGCCCTGCGCGACCGTGTCGCCGCCGCACGCTTTCCGCTGCCCCTGGCAGGGGCCCCGCGCGCGCGTGCCAATCGCGACGAACTGCTCGCCCAGCTCGACGACTACTTGGTGCCCCGGTTGAGAGAGCCCCACGCGCCCTTGCTGGCCGTCATCGGGGGTTCCACCGGCGCCGGGAAGTCGACGCTCGTCAACTCGCTCGTGGGGCGCCGGGTCAGCGAGGCGGGGGTGCTGCGGCCGACGACACGGACTCCCGTACTGGTGTGCCACCCGGAGGACCATCACTGGTTCAGCGGCATGCGCGTCCTGCCCGACCTCACGCGCGTGTGGGTGCCCCACCAGGACCCCGGCGAGGAACTGCTCATGCCCGGGGAGGACGGCAAGCGCATCCTGCGCATCGAGACCGCCGAGACCCTGCCGCGCGGCCTCGCGCTCCTCGACGCACCCGACATCGACTCCCTGGTGGCGGAGAGCCGGGTCCTGGCCGCCGAGCTCATCTGCGCGGCCGACATCTGGGTCATGGTCACGACGGCCGCCCGCTACGCCGACGCCGTGCCGTGGCATCTGCTGCGTACCGCAAAGGAGTACCGCGCCACCCTGGTGACCGTGCTCGACCGGGTGCCGCACCAGGTGGTGTCGGAGGTGTCGCGGCAGTACGGTGCCCTGCTCACCAAGGCCGGGCTGGGCCATGTACCGCGCTTCACCGTGCCCGAGCTGCCCGAGTCGGCCTGGGGCGGCGGCCTCCTCCCGGCCACCGCGGTGGCCTCCCTGCGGACCTGGCTGGTCCAGCGCGTCCAGGATCCCGTCGCCCGGCAGGACGTCGTGGCCCGCACGGCGCACGGCGTCCTGGACTCCCTCAAGTCACGGATGCCCGAGCTCGCCGGCGCCGCCGCGGCCCAGCACGCGGCGGCTCTGCGGCTCACCGCCGCCGTCGACGGGGCGTACGACAGCGAGCACACGCGCGTGCGGGGACGGCTTCAGAGCGGCGCCGTACTGGCCGGCGGCGCCCTGAAGCGATGGCGGGCCTTCCCGCTCGACTGCACGGCGGGTGAACTCTTCGACGCCCTCGTCGAGAGTCTCGGCTCACTCCTGCTCTGCGCCGTCACCGCCGCCGACGAACGTATCGACGAGGCCTGGCGGCGCGAGCCCGCGGCGGGCGCCCCCGCGCTGACGGGGCACGACCCGACGCCGGAGGGCGCCGAGCACCGGATCGGGGTGGCCGTACGACGCTGGCGGCGCGAGCTCGAGGAGTGCGCCGAGGAGGAGCTGCGCGGTCTCGACCGCGGTGCCGCCGTCGAGCCGGAGGCGGTCTCCGCGCTGGTCGCCACCGTCCTGCTGGGCGGCCGCAGGGCGCGCAACGCGGGCGAGCGGCTCGCGGAGCGGATCGGCGCGCACGGCGCCCTGCGGCTGCGCGACCGGGGCGGGCGGCTGCTCACCACGTACGTGGACCGGGTGCTCCAGACCGAACGCGAGCGGCGCCTCGCACCCCTCGACGGGCTCGACATCCACGTGGAGCCCCAGGCCGAACTCATTGCCGCGCTGTCCGTACTGCAGAAGGAGAGGTGACCGGTGACCGCCGTCGCCGACCAGGACCACACGGAACATGCCGATCACGGCGGGGGGACGGACCCCGGGCGGCCGCCGGGGCCGCCCGCACGGGAACGGGAGGAGGCCGGTCAGGGCATCGCGAGGGGCGTCCGCAAAGGGCAGCCGGAGGGAGTGCGTCAGATGTCCGATGCCGTCGGCCACGAGCGGTTCGAGGAGCGCGTGAGGCGCGAGGAGCGCGAGGAGCGCGAGGAGCGTATGGGGCTCGGGGGGCACGTGGGGCGCGATGCGTTCGATGGGCGCGACGGGCGCGGGGGTGAGGCGGATCACGCGGATCGCATGGATCACATGGACCACATGGACAGTGCAGGTCGCACCGGTCGCGCGGGCCGCTTCAATCGCATGGATCACTTGATCGACGTGATTCACGTTGATCACGTCGATCATGTGGATCACGTGAATCATGTGGTGCCTGCCGGTCACGGGGGCGTCGCGGACCACGGAGACCACCGGGACCCCTCGGACCCCGGAGGCCCCGAGCGTCCCGAGGACCGCCTGGACGGTCAGGACCGCCAGGACCGTACGGGTCATGCGGGTCCTGCGGGCCGGGTCGACCGTGTGGACGGCAAGGAGCGGGCCGAGCACGCCGAACGCGCGGACCGTGGTGAGTCCTCCGGTGCCTGGGACGACGGGCTGATCGCGCGCCGGGTGACCGAGGAGGCCGCCGCGACGGCCCCCGCTGTCGCTGCCGCCATCGAGAGCCGGGCGCAGTCGGCGCAGATCCCCGCACCGCTCGCCTACGACGGCCCGCTGCGCTCGCGTCTCGACGCGCTGCGGGAGCTCGTGGGGCTCTCCCGGGCCCGGCTCGACAACAGGACGCTCGCCGAGGCGGGCCGGGTGCTGGACGAGTCGGCGGCGCGGCGCAGGCTCTCCGGGCAGCACACGGTCGTAGCCATCGCGGGCGCCACCGGCAGCGGAAAGTCGCAGCTGTTCAATGTGCTCGCCGGGGTGACGATCTCGGAGACGGGCGTACGGCGGCCGACCACCGCCGCCCCCATCGTGTGCAGCTGGAGCGACGGCGCGTCCGGCCTCATCGACCGCCTCGGCATCCCGGGACGGCTGCGGCGGCGCCCGTTGCAGAGCGCGGAGGCCGAGGCGCTGCTGGGCGGTCTTGTCCTGGTCGACCTGCCCGACCACGACTCCGCGGCCGTGCAGCACCGGGAGCAGGTGGACCGGGTGCTGGCGCTCGTCGACGCGGTCATCTGGGTCGTCGATCCCGAGAAGTACGCCGACGCCGTCCTGCACGAGCGCTATCTGCGGCCCATGGCGGGGCACGCGGAGGTCATGTTCGTCGTCCTCAACCAGATCGACCGGCTGCCCGAGGAGGCGGCCGATCTGGTCCTCGACGATCTGCGGCGGCTGCTCGACGAGGACGGGATCGCGCTCGGCGAGTACGACGAACCGGGCGCGACCGTGCTCGCCCTCTCCGCGCTGACCGGCGACGGGGTCGGTGAACTGCGGGAGGCGCTGGGCCAGTTCGTGGCCGAGCGCGGGGCGGCGGCCCGCCGGATCTCGGCCGACGTCGACGCCGCCGCGGTCGGGCTGCGGCCGGTGTACGCGACCGGGCGGCGCAGCGGGCTCAGCGAGGAGGCGCGGGACGAGTTCACCGCCCGGCTGGCGGACGCGGTGGGTGCCGCGGCGGCGGGCGAGGCGGCCGAACGCGCCTGGCTGCGCAACGCCAACCGCGCGTGCGGGACGCCCTGGCTGCGGCTGTGGCGCTGGTTCCAGGGCCGGGGGGCGCAGGTCCCCACGGGCCGCCTCGGGCAGCGGACCCAGGCCGACGAGGAGGCCACGGCCAGGCAGCGGGTGGAACAGGCGGTGCGAGGGGTGTCCGAACGGGCGTCGGCCGGGCTGCCCACGCCGTGGGCGCAGGCGGTGCGCGAGGCCGCCGTGCGGGGGTCCCAGGGGCTGTCCGAGGCGCTGGACGAGCTGGCGGCGCGGGCCGGACTGCCTCCCGGGCGGCCGCCGCGGCCGGGCTGGTGGCCGTTGGCCGTGCTGGCCCAGGCGGCCATGACGCTGCTTCAGATCGTGGGCGGGTTGTGGCTGGTGGGGCAGATCACCAGGGTGATGGCACCGAATCTGGGGGTGCCCGTGCTGTTGATGCTGGCCGGCATCGTCGGCGGTCCGCTGATCGAGTGGAGCTGCCGGATGGCGGCGCGCGGACCGGCGAAACGGTACGGACTGGAGGCGGAGCGGCGGTTGCGGGAGGCGGCCGCGGGCTGCGGGCGGGCCCGGGTCCTGGATCCGGTGGCCGCGGAACTGCTGCGCTACCGGGAGGTCCGGGAGCAGTACGGCCGGGTCGTGGGCGTGGGAGCCGGGGTGCGGTGAGGTGAGGTCGGTGCCGGGTGCCGGGGTGAGTAGAGGACGGTGCCGAGTGTTGGGGTGCGGATCGGATCACCCCTGCGGGTGAGGGAGTTCTCCACAGGCGGGCGGTGACCCACAGGGCTCGGCGGGCTCGTCCCGGCGGAGGCAGTCTGGTGCCACGGCGGTCGCGACGGACGCGGCCGCCGTGGCGGCGGCGGTACGCGCGTGAGCGTGACCGACGCGGCGGACGCAGCCGTACGGGACGGGCCTGTACGCGTGCCGGACCGGGCCGGGTGCCCGGGTGAGGGAGGGGTTCGCGATGAACGAGACGATCGTGTGCACGGTGGGCAACGTGGCCACGCAGCCGGTGTACCGGGAGCTGGCCTCGGGGCCGTCCGCGCGGTTCCGGCTCGCGGTGACCTCGCGTTACTGGGACCGCGAGAAGAGCGCCTGGACCGACGGGCACACCAACTTCTTCACGGTGTGGGCCAATCGCCAGCTCGCCACGAACGCGGCGGCGTCCCTGTCGGTGGGCGAACCCGTGATCGTGCAGGGCAGGTTGAAGGTGCGGACCGAGGTGCGCGACGGGCAGAGCCGGACGTCGGCGGACATCGACGCGGTGGCCATCGGCCATGATCTGGCCCGGGGCACCTGCGCGTTCCGGCGTACGGGCCGGCCGGAGGCCGGTCCGCCGGACCGGCCCGAGCCCGCCTGGGAGACCCCGGCCGAGGGCGGCGGCCCGGAGGCGGTGCACCGGCCCGCGGAGCCGGCCGCGGTGACGTGATGTCAGCCGATGCCCCGACTCGGCCGAACTGCGGCTTATCGGCGAATTCCACCGAGAGTCGTTCCGGACGGCCCGGTTGATTTGTCGATAAGCCCTGCTCCGGGGTGATCCCGGCGATAACGATTCCGAGTCGGATCGGTTGTCTGACGATATGACGAGGGAAAGGCGGAGTGGCTCTTCCTTAGGATGCCGGGCATAGCTGTCAAGGCTGCTGATTCTGCTGGTGGGACCGTACCCCCCACGTCAACGGGTCCTGCTCGAAGGGGAATTCTGTGCTTTCTTCGCTCTCCGCGCCGTCTCCGCGTCGTCGGCGAGGGGTGGTCCGGTCTGCCGCCGCGGTACTCATGTCCGGTCTGGTCGCCGCCGGTGCGGTGGCCGTCGCCGCTCCGGCCGTCGCCGCCGAGACGGTGCAGAGCCAGGGCGGGGCGATCGCCACCATGGGCGGTCTGAAGACGTACGGCGGCGCGGTGGTCCACGGCGACAGCGGGGACCAGCAGGTGTCGGCGGGGCTGTTCGAGATGTCCGTCGAGGGCGGCGGCACCCTCCAGACGTACTGCGTCGACCTCCACAACCCCACCCAGCGGGACGCCAGCTACCACGAGACGCCCTGGAGCGGCACGTCGCTGGCCGCCAACAAGAACGCCGGCAAGATCAGCTGGATCCTCCAGAACTCCTACCCGCAGGTCAACGACCTGGCCGCGCTCGCCGAGGCGGCGGGCACCGGCTCCGGTCTCACCGAGCAGGACGCGGCGGCCGGTACCCAGGTGGCCATCTGGCGCTACTCGGACGCCGCCGACGTGGACGCCATCGACCCGCAGGCCGAGAAGCTCGCCGACTACCTCCAGAAGGCCGCCCGTAACGCCGCCGAGCCCGAGGCGTCGTTGAGCCTCGACCCGCCCGCGGTCTCCGGCCATCCCGGGGGTCTGCTCGGCCCGGTGACGGTGCACACCGATGCGGACAGCGTGACGGTGACCCCGTCCTCGGACCTGGCCGTCGGCGGGGTGCGGATCGTCGGCAAGGACGGCAAGGCCGTCACGTCCGCGCAGGACGGCAGCCGGCTGTTCTTCGACGTGCCCGAGGGCGCCGCGGACGGGTCGGCCGACCTGACCGTGCAGGCCTCGACCACCGTCCCGGTCGGCCGGGCCTTCACCTCCGAGTCCAGGAGCCAGACGCAGATCCTGGCCGGCTCCAGCGAGTCGACGGTCTCGGCGACGGCGAGCGCGGCCTGGGCGGCGCTGGGCCCGATACCCGCCCTGTCGGCGGTGAAGAACTGCGCCAAGGGCGGAGTGGACGTCACCGTGGCCAACAAGGGTGACGAGGTCTTCACCTTCGAGCTGATGGGCACCGAGCACAGCATTCCGGCGGGGGCGTCGCGGACGGTGACGATCCCCCTCCAGGAGGATCAGGCCTACGGCTTCACGATCGACGGCCAGGCCGGCTTCCAGAAGCGGTTCACCGGCGTACTCGACTGCAAGACCCAGGGCGGCGTCGGCGGGAACGCCGTGCAGACGCTCAGCGAGCCCAGCCCGGCCACGGTCGGCGGCACCTCCACCGGCCCGAACCTCGCCGAGACCGGAGGCTCCGGCGCGACCCCGCTGATCGTCGGTGTGGCCATCGGCCTGGTCGTCATCGGCGGCGCGGCGCTGATCCTCGTCGGCCGGAAGCAGAACCCGACCCAGGGCTGACGGAGTCACCTCGATCCCGGGCGGCCACGGCGCGGACCACCGAGGAGACGGCGGCGGTCGCGGCAAGGCTCCCCAGCACGACCAGCCCCACGCCGATCACGAAGAGACCGTCGCCGTCGCCCGACCAGTCGTGGAACGCGGCGACGCCCAGGCCGGTCGTGGTGCCGACCACGGCACCCGCACGATGTCCCCGGTACGCCGCCCAGCACACCGGGGCCAGCAGGGTCAGCACCAGCCCGATCACCTGCCACGGTTCGTAGGGGCCGGTCGACGTGCCGTCGGGCCGCACGTCGCGATGCTGGTCCCAGCCCAGCCAGGCGGCCCACAGCGCCAGGGCCGCCCCGGCCGACGCGAGTACCGGCAGGAGTCGGGAAACGGGATCCGTCAGGTGTCGGTTCATGACCCGAGCCTCCCGGTCCGCCGCGTCACAGCACAGAGTGCGCGTACTCATCTCCGCCCGAGTACGCGGACCCCCCCGAGCGGTGGTACGGCGGTGGTGCGGCGGTCGGGGGCGGTCGGCGGTGGCGGCCGGGTCGACCGGACGAGGTCATGCCGGATTGGCCAACAAGCCAACTTCCCGCAGGAGTTGAGGTAGTCGAGTTGCGTGACCGTCTTGCGTGTCGCGGACCCGGGCCGGTGGCCCATGATTCCCCGGCACCGAACAGAAGTAGTTGATACAGCCATCGATCTGCTGCATACCAACTGTTCAGTTTGGTCAGAGTCTGGCGCGGGCCCATAACTGCTGGGTAACGTGCGCTCGCCCCCCGCGCCCCTTCGGTCCCATACGGGTCCATGAGTCGCATGAGGAGAAGCGGGATGCCAGATCCGTTTCCGTATTCGGAGTACCAGCCGCACCGGCCAGGAGCGCCGTACCGCCCCGCGCCTCATTCCTATTCCTCCGATGTCATCTACGCGTGGCAGCCGCATCAGGAGTTCGACAGTGGGACGACGTCGCCCCGCACGGGGCCCGGTCACCACAGCGACCTGCGTCTGTTGCGCCGCGCATACCGCACCCAGCGGCGCGTGGCGACGTTCACGGCTCTCGGATACTTCACGGTCTTTCTTGTGCTGTCCGCGTTCGCACCGTCGTTGATGACGGGCACTGTCTCGGGCGGCCTGTCCACAGGGCTGCTTCTCGGGCTGCTCCAGGTACCCGTCACCTGTCTGTCGGTCGGGCTGTACGAGCACGCCGCGCGCCGCAGGGTCGATCCGATCGCGGACCGCATCCGCAAGCAGGGCGAGCCGGACGTGAAGCGGAGAGTGGCATAGTGGGCGGTTTCGACAGCTCCACGCACATGATGTCTTTGATGGCATTCACGACAGTCGCTACGCTCATCCTGCTGCTGTGCGTGATGACAGGACCTGACGATGACGACCTCGACGCGTTCTACACCGGGTACGGGTCGCTGTCGCCGATGCGCAACGGTCTTGCCATCGCCGGGGATTACATTTCCGCGGCGACGGTCCTGTCCACAGCTGGGGTGATCGCGCTCGACGGGTACGACGGCGTCGTCCTGGCGCTGAGCATCGCCCTCTCTCTCATGCTGCTGATGTTCCTGCTGGCCGAACCGTTGCGCAACGCGGGCAGGTTCACCATGGGCGACGTGCTCGCGCGGCGGATGCCCGGCCGCAAAGTGCGCATCGCCGCGTGTGTGGCGACGATCGCGGCCCTGCTGCCGATGATGCTCATCCAGCTCGCCGGCACCGGCGATCTGTTGGCGTTCATCCTCGGCTTCTCCAGTGACTCGCTGAAGACCGGATGCATCGTCGGGATCGGCGCACTGATGATCAGTTACGCAGCGATCGGCGGCATGAAGGGCACAGCCCTCATCCAGGTCTTGAAGATCGTGATGCTGTTCGGCTCCGGCGCGGTCGTGGCCGCGCTGATTCTGCGGCAGTTCGACTGGGACCTGGGCAAGCTGTTCTCCGCCGCGGCAGCGAACAGCGGCGTGGGGTCGGCCTTCCTGCACTCCGGTCTCCAGTTCGCCGGTGGCCCCAGCCCCCGGCTCGACATGATCAGCTCGGAGCTCACCGTGATCCTCGGCGGCGCCTGCCTGCCGCACGTCACCATGCGCATGTACACCGCGACCAGCGCCCGTCAGGTGCGCCGGTCGATGTCCTGGGCCGTGTCGTGCGTCGCACTCTTCATGCTGATCTGCACAGTCGTCAGCATCGGGGCAACGGCGCTGATCGGGCGCACGACGATCGCCGGCGCCGACCCGACGGGCCGGACCGCGTATCTGCTGGGTTCACGGGCCGCGCTCGGAACGAGCGTTTCGACGTCGGAAACGTTCCTGTTCACCATGGTCACAACGGCGCTTTTCCTCACCCTGCTCGCATCGGTCGCCAGCATGATCCTGGCCTGTGCCAACACCCTCGCGCACGACCTGCTCGCGCGCCGTGGGACGACTCCCCGCCGTGAGATGACCATCGCCCGGGTCTCCGCCCTGGCGGTGGGCGCCCTCACCATCCTGCTGGCCACCCGCGTCCAGCACCACAATCTGCAACCGCTGGCTCTGCTGTCGGCCTCCATCGGCGCATCCGCACTCGCACCGGCACTGGTCTACAGCCTCTTCTGGCGCCGCTACACCCGCACGGGTCTGCTGTGGACCCTGATCGGCGGCACACTCGCCACGCTCGTCCTCATGACCGGCACCAACCTCGTCTCCGGTTCACCCTTCTCAGCCTTCCCGAACTCCCACTTCAACTGGTTCCCGTTCACCACCACGGGCCTTGTCTCCGTACCCCTGGGCTTCGCCCTCGGCTGGGCAGGGACAAAGATCTCCGGGCGGCAAAAAGCGGAGGAACAGCGCCAGCAGTACGAGGCGGTCGAAGCATGGATCCTGGCGGGGGCGGCAAGACGAGGAGGCTGAATCGAGTCGAAAGCATCGCCCGGGCGGCCTGGGCACCGGCCTGGCCGGTGGCCTGGGCACCGGCCAGGCCGACTCGGCCGCACGTCAGCCTCGGAGCGAGTCCCGGATGCCCGCAGCTTCCCAGGCTGAGGTTTCGGACGGGGTATGTCAGCGGTGCCGGCCGTCGGTCGAGCGGGCCGGGCCGTCCCTGGGCCGTCCGAGGCTGGCCGAGGACGACCGGCGGCGACCGACAGTGACAGGCGCGCCGCAGACGTCCGCGGCAGAACCCCAGGTCAGAGGTGCCCGACGGAACGCGTTTCCCCCCAGGGGTAGCCGTCAGGCAAGATGGGGTGTATCTGCCCTCTGCCCATTGCCTGATTTCAACGCCGGACGGTTTCTCTTGGCTGAGTACATCTACACCATGCGCAAGACGCGCAAGGCACACGGCGACAAGGTCATCCTTGACGACGTGACGCTGAGCTTCCTGCCCGGCGCGAAGATCGGCGTGGTCGGCCCGAACGGAGCCGGTAAGTCGACCGTCCTGAAGATCATGGCGGGCCTCGAGCAGCCGTCGAACGGTGACGCGTTCCTCTCGCCCGGCTACAGCGTCGGCATCCTGATGCAGGAGCCCAAGCTGAACGAGGAGAAGACGGTCCTGGCCAACGTCCAGGAGGGCGTCGCCGAGATCAAGGGCAAGCTCGACCGGTTCAACGAGATCGCCGAGCAGATGGCGACCGACTACTCGGACGCGCTGCTGGAGGAGATGGGCAAGCTCCAGGAGGACCTGGACCACGCCAACGCCTGGGATCTCGACGCCCAGCTGGAGCAGGCCATGGACGCCCTGGGCTGCCCGCCCGGCGACTGGCCGGTCAACAACCTCTCCGGTGGCGAGAAGCGCCGCGTCGCGCTGTGCAAGCTGCTGCTCGAGGCGCCCGACCTGCTGCTCCTCGACGAGCCCACCAACCACCTCGACGCCGAGTCCGTGAACTGGCTGGAGCAGCACCTCGCCAAGTACGCGGGCACCGTCGTGGCCATCACCCACGACCGGTACTTCCTGGACAACGTCGCCGAGTGGATCCTCGAACTCGACCGCGGCCGCGCCTTCCCGTACGAGGGCAACTACTCCACGTACCTGGAGACCAAGGCGACCCGTCTCAAGGTCGAGGGGGCGAAGGACGCCAAGCGGCAGAAGCGCCTCAAGGAAGAGCTCGAGTGGGTGCGCTCCAATGCCAAGGGGCGCCAGGCCAAGTCCAAGGCCCGTCTGGCCCGCTACGAGGAGATGGCGGCCGAGGCCGACAAGATGCGGAAGCTGGACTTCGAGGAGATCCAGATCCCGCCGGGCCCGCGTCTGGGCAGTGTGGTCGTCGAGGTCAACAACCTCAACAAGGCCTTCGGCGAGAAGGTCCTCATCGACGACCTGAGCTTCACCCTGCCGCGCAACGGCATCGTCGGTGTCATCGGCCCGAACGGCGCCGGCAAGACCACGCTCTTCAAGATGATCCAGGGTCTGGAGGAGCCGGACTCCGGCTCCATCAAGATCGGCGAGACCGTCAAGATCTCCTACGTCGACCAGAGCCGCGAGAACATCGACCCCAAGAAGACCCTGTGGGCCGTCGTCTCGGACGAGCTCGACTACATCAACGTCGGCCAGGTCGAGATGCCCTCGCGGGCCTACGTCTCCGCCTTCGGCTTCAAGGGCCCGGACCAGCAGAAGCCGGCCGGCGTCCTGTCCGGCGGTGAACGCAACCGCCTCAACCTCGCGCTCACCCTCAAGCAGGGCGGCAACCTGCTGCTCCTCGACGAGCCGACCAACGACCTCGACGTCGAGACCCTCTCCAGCCTGGAGAACGCGCTGCTGGAGTTCCCCGGCTGCGCCGTGGTCGTCTCCCACGACCGCTGGTTCCTGGACCGGGTCGCCACCCACATCCTCGCCTACGAGGGTGAGTCCAAGTGGTTCTGGTTCGAGGGCAACTTCGAGTCGTACGAGAAGAACAAGATCGAGCGCCTCGGTGCGGACGCCGCCCGTCCGCACCGTGCCACCTACAAGAAGCTGACCCGGGGCTGATCGATCTTGCGGCACATCTACCGCTGCCCGCTGCGCTGGGCGGACATGGACGCGTACGGGCACATCAACAATGTGGTGTTCCTCCGGTACCTGGAGGAAGCCCGTATCGACTTCCTCTTCCGTCCGGACAAGGACTTCCAGCAGGGGTCGGTGGTGGCGCGCCACGAGATCGACTACAAGCGCCAGCTCGTCCACCGGCACGCGCCGGTGGACATCGAGCTGTGGGTCACCCAGGTCAGGGCGGCGTCCTTCACGATCAACTACGAGGTCAAGGACCCGGACCAGGTCTATGTCCGGGCCTCGACGGTGATAGTGCCGTTCGACTTCGCACAGCAGCGGCCCCGGCGGATCACCGCGGAGGAGCGGGAGTTCCTGCAGGAGTACATGGACGACCACGAGAGCGCCGACGAGGGCGAGGCCGTCGCCGCATGACGGTGCTCCACCTCGCCGACGAGGGGGAGGCCGCGGACCTCGCGGCCTTCCTCTCCCGACTGCTCCACTACGACCGTTCGGCGGCGGTGCGTCTTCAGGCGGCCGGCACCGCACTCGCGGTGTTCGGCCGGCCGCCGTCCTTCGAGGTGCTGGCCATCCGGGCGGTGCGGCTGGCCAAGCCGTACGAGAACGGGCTCGACGTCACGCTCGACGTGACCGTGTCCGCCGGTGAGCTCCTGGAGTCGGTGGACGAGAAGGCGGCCACGGCCACCGTCCCGGCCGCCGTGACCGGGCCGCCGTGGGCGGGGGTGCTGCCGCCGCGGGGTGGCTGGAAGGCCGAGCCGGGGCTGCCGGCGCCGGACGGCCTGCGCAGCCTGGTCGCCGCGGCCGTCACCGAGTTCCGTTCCCGGACCGGTGAGCTGCCGGACGGCCGGCGTACCCGGACCGAACTCGACCGGATCGGGCGGGAGATCTGGTCCCGGACGGTGGGCGAGACCCGGCTGCCGGTGCGGGTCGTGCACGCGGCCCAGTCACTGGGCTTCCTGCGCGCGGTGAAGACGTCCGCCGAGGCGGAGTTGGGGATGTTCTCGTCGGGTGCGTGGCTGCGGCTGCGCACGCCGTACGGGTCGATCGCCGTACGGACGGCGGGACTCGGGACGCTGGGCGTCAGCGTCCGCTGACCCCGCGCGGGACCGCGTGCCCGCGCGGGTCCGAGCTCCCGGACCGGACCCCGGCAGGGTCCGCCCCGGCAGCCCGCGGGCCTCACTCCGGCGTGTTCACCATCGAGGCCGCCGCGTACGTCAGGTAGTTCCACAGCGTCGTCTCGTGCTCCTCGGACAGGCCGAGGTCGTCGACGGCGTCCCGCATACGCCCGAGCCAGGCGTCGTGCGCGGCCCGGTCGACGGTGAACGGGGCGTGGCGCATGCGCAGCCGGGGGTGGCCGCGGTTCTCGCTGTAGGTCGTGGGGCCGCCCCAGTACTGCATGAGGAACAGCGCCATGCGCTCCTCGGCCGGGCCCAGGTCCTCCTCCGGGTACATGGGCCGCAGGATCGGGTCCTCGGCGACTCCCTCGTAGAAACGGTGGACGAGCCGACGGAAGGTCTCCTCCCCGCCGACCTGCTCGTAGAAGGTCTGCTCCTGAAGCGTGCCGCGCCGAATCTCTTTCACGTCCCCATGGTCTCAGACGGGGTGGCGGAGGACTCAAGGCTTAGGACCTGGCCAAGGCCACCGGGAGCTGGTTCGCCTCGGGCGCCGTCGCGCAGGACAGTGGAGCTATGGGCACGCGTGCGCTCGACAAGGACCTGGAGGACATCGCCGCCTCGGCGCGGGCCGCGCTGGTGCGCGAGATCGGGATCAGCGGCGCCTTCGACCCGGATCCGGCCTGGCGGGAGGCGTTCGCGGCGGTCCCGCGGCACCTCTTCGTGCCGTACTACTACGTCGGCGCCCTGGGCAGCTACGAGCGCTGCTGGGGCGAGGACCCCGACCTGCGGGCCCGGGAGCGCTGGATGCGCGGCGCGTACGCCGACGCCCCGCTCGCCACCCGGCTGCGCGACGGCGAGCTGGTCTCCTCCAGCAGCCAGCCGTCCCTCATGGCCCAGATGCTGGCGGAGCTGCGGGTGACGGACGACAGCCGGGTCCTGGAGATCGGCGCGGGCACCGGGTACAACGCGGCGCTGCTGTCGTACCGCCTCGGCGAGGACCGGGTCACCACCGTCGACCTGTATCCGGAGATCACCGAGTCGGCCCGCCAGCACCTCGCGGCGGCCGGGTACCACCCCGCCGTCGTCACCGGAGACGGCGCGCGCGGGGTTCCCGAGCGGGCCCCGTTCGACCGGATCATCGCCACCTGCACGCTCACGTCGATCCCGCGCGCCTGGCTCGCCCAGTGCGATCCCGGTGCCCGGATCCTGGCGCCGCTGGCCACCGGCCTGATCACCCTGACCGTACGGGACGCGGAGCGCGCCGAGGGACACTTCCTGCACACGCCCGCCTACTTCGTGCCGCTGCGCGGCGAGGGCCGTCCACGGCCGGATGCCGCGGCCTCGACGAGCGGGGTGCCACGGGCCCTCCGGGACCACGAACTGCTCCGGTTCCTGCTCACGCTCAGCCGCGGCAGCCTCGATCCGCAGGAGGCGTACGCGCTGTGGGACCGCGAGCACGCACCGCAGCGCGAGCGCTACGGAGTCACGGTCGCCGGCGGCTCGGCGTGGGCGTGGCTGGACGACCCGGAGGGGCCGTACGTGTGGCCCCTCCCGGGCTGACCGGACGACCGGCGAACCGGACGACCGGCGAACCGGACGACCGGCGAACCGGCTGGCAGGCCGACCGACGAACCGGCTGACCGGCGAACCGGCGGCCGTTCCCGCCGGTCGGCCGGTCCGGCTCGCTCAGCCCCGCCGGATGGTGATCGTCGTCCAGGCGCCCACGTGCACCTGGTCGCCGTCCTGGAGCGGTACCGGCACGAAGGGCTGAATCGGTTCCTCGGAGCCGTTGACCGTCGTGCCGTTCGTCGAGTTCTGGTCGACGACCGCCCAGCCGCCGTCGGGCTGCTGCACCAGCACGGCGTGCTGGTGCGAGACGCCCGGGTCCTCCGGCGGCACCGAGAGGTCCACGTCGGGGGTCTCGCCGGTGGAGTGGCGGCGACGGCCGATGGTGATCTGGTTGCCGGTGAGCGTGCGCTGCTGCTCGGGCGAGTACGCGGGCAGGTTCAGGCCCGCGGCCTCGGGCCCGGAGCGCTGCATCATCGCCATGAAGTACGTACGGTCCGGACCGATGGTCGCCGTCCAGGTCGCCGGCTGCTGCGGGAAGCCGGAGCCGGGCGGCGGGCCCTGCGTCGCACCGGGCTGCGGGTAGCCGTAGCCACCGCCGCCGGGCGCACCGGGGCCGCCCGGACCACCGGGGCCACCGGGGCCGCCCGGAGCGTTGCCCGAGGGCGGGGAGATCACCCAGTCGTCGTCGCCGAAGGACGGCCCGCCCTGCTGGGGACCGCCCTGCGGCGGACGGCCCGTCTCCTGCGGGAACATCGGCGGGGCCTGCGGGCCGGACTGCTGGTACATCTGCGCGGCGCCGTTCGGCACACCGGGACCGGGCGCACCAGGACCGCCGAAGCCGCCGGGGCCGCCGGAGGTGGGCGGCGGAACGGGCCGCGAGGGGTCCGCGCCGAATCCGGGAGCCGGGGAGGAGCCGGGGAACCCGGACGGGCCCGGACGGCCGGGGCCCTGCTGACCGGGGCCCTGCTGACCGGGACCGCCCTGGCCGGGCTGGCCGGACTGCGGTCCGGGCCGCTGCGAGGGGTCCGCGCCGAACGGCGGAGCCGACGGGTCGCCGCCGAACGGCGGGATCGGCTCGGCGGGCCGGTTCACCTGCGACGGCCGGGAGCTCTGGTAGTCGAAGGCGTCACCGCCGCCGAAGGAGGGACCCGGGCCGCCGGGGCCACCGGGACCCCCCGGGCCACCGGGACCGCCGGGCGGCTGCTGGAAGCGGACGGCCGGGCCGGGCGCGGGCGGGCGCGGGCGCGGGGCGGCCGGGGTGTAGGAGGTCGCCGTGTTGGTGAGGAAGTTCCACCGGCACTCCTCGCAGAACGGCGCACCGTTCTCGCGGGGCGTACGGCACTGGGGGCAGAGCTCGGGCTCGGTGCCGGGCACGGCGGACAGATGCCGGCCGCCGTGGCCCTGCTGGCCGCCGGGGCCGGGAGGCGGCGGCGGGAAGCCGTAGTCGCCCGGCGGGGGCGGCGGAGGGGGCGGAGGCACGGCACCGGCCATGCGGTGACCACAGACCTCGCACCAGTCGTCGGAACCCGACTGATGTCCGTTCGGGCAGGTCGGCATGTCGGCGCTTCCCCCTCTCCTTTTCCGGCCGCTCTGACCGGATTTACTCCGACCCCGAGAGGGGCCAGGCTCGCTGCTTGCGGTGTTCCGCTAGGTCACTTCTTTACACGAACAGTCTTTGTGGACCGAGTTTCGAGAGTCATCTCGTCGGCCTCCGCGACCTTTGCCTTCAATCGCACAGTACCTGTCGTCGCGTCGACCACGTCCACCACCTTCGCAAGCAGTTTCGCAGTATCTGCGTTCCCGGAGGCGCTGGCGAGCTGAACGGCACGGCCCAGCTTGGCCGTTGCGCCGTCGAAATCGCCCGCTTTGCGAAGGTCGAGGCCCTGCTGGATCGCCCGGGCCAGTTCGGCCTGGCCGGTGTAGTGCGCCACCTGCGGATTGATCGAGGTCGACGCCGTCATGTCGTCGGTCCACACGGCCCGTACGAGGCCCTGTGCGCCCGGGTTCGGGGCGCTCTCGCCCCCGGGCTGCGGGACCACCAGGGAGATCCGGGCGGCCAGCATCTCCCGGCCCAGGCCCGCGGGCGGGACCTCGACGCACACGTGGTAGTCGCGGGACTCGTCGCCCCAGGAGCCGGTGGGGTAGTCCCCGGCGCGCGGTCCGGCCTCGGTTCTGCGGTCGGTCAGATCCTCGACCGTGGGCGCGACTTGCTTGACGTACTTGACGGAGGTGCCGACCGGGGTCCACAGCCGCAGCGCGACGTCGGCGACCTCCTTGCCCATGGCCGTCTCCATCATCCGCGTGAAGTCGGCGGCGAGTCCGGCCGGGTCGGCGACGATGTCGGCGGTGCCGAGCAGCGCGGAGGCGATCCCTGTGACTTCTTTCACTTCCCAGTCGGTGCCGACCCCGCGTGCGTCACAGGTGAAGCGGCCCGCGCAGTGGTCCAGGGACGCCTTGAGGTCCTGCGCCGACTCGTGCTCGTTGCGGCCGTCGGTGAGCAGGATGCCGTGACGTATGGCGACGTCGGCCGAGGACAGCAGACTCTCGGCGAGCCGCAGCCAGGTGCCGATGGCCGTACCGCCGCCGGCGCTCAGCTTGCGCAGCGCCTGCTTGGCCTGGTCGCGGGTGGTCGCGGAGGCCACCGAGAGGCGGCCGCCGCCCGGATAGACCTCCTTGGCCACATGGGTGCCGCCGATCACCGCGAAGTGCACGCCGTCGCGCAGGGTGTCGATGGCGGCGGCCGTGGCGTCGCGGGCGTTGCGCATCTTCGTGGCCGGGTAGTCCATCGAGCCCGAACAGTCGACCATGATCGCCACGCCCGCGGACGGACCCCGCCCCGGTGTGTACACCTGTGGGGCCGAGGCCGGGCTGCCGACCGTGCCGCCGCCCGTCGCGGTGACCGTGACGATCGCGTTGACCTCGCGACCGCCCTCCGGGAGGTACTCGTTCTGGTAGACGTCCACCGAGAACTGCGGCACGTTCGACTTCGAGAAGTTGGCCATACCTGCTCAAATCCCCCTAGGAGCCCCCACGTTTGCGGGGGTGATGTCTCGGTACGGACCGGTCCCCTCCGGTCCGTCGGTACGCACGTGTCTTCGTCCCGGTTCGCGGCCTCAGGCCGATCCTGCCCCGGGCGACGGGGCGGGGAACGGCAACACGGCCACTGTTACGTTGTCGTGGCCCCCGCCGTCCAGCGCGTGGCCGACCAGGACCCGGGCGCCGTGCAGCGGCCGTGCGGCGGCGTCGAGGGGGAGCACCTCGGCCATCTCCTCGGCCGCCTCGGCGTAGTTCCACAGGCCGTCCGTGCACACCACCAGCACACCGGGCCGGTCCGGCTTGAAGGCGGCGGTGTGCGGCTCCAGTTCGTAGGCGTCGGCGCCGAGCCAGCCGGTGATGGCGTGGGCGCGCTCGTCGGCGTAGGCCTCCGCCTCGTTCATCAGGCCGGCGGCGACCATCTGCGCGGCCCACGAGTCGTCCTCGGTCAGCCGGGCCGGCGGTGAACTGCGGTCGGCCGGGACCCAGTAGACACGGCTGTCGCCGACCCAGCCGACGACCAGCAGTCCGGTGGTGACCACGGCGCCGACCAGGGTGCAGGCGGGCGCGTTCTGGTGCGAGGCGTGCTCGCGGGCCGTCTCCGGTTCCCCGGCCAGCGCGTCGACCGCGTGCGAGGCGGCGACGATCGCGTCGTGCATCGCCTGCTGCGGGTGTGTGCCGCGCGGCAGGGCGGCCGCCAGGGAGTCGCCCGCCGCGCGGGAGGCGGCGAGCGAGGCGTCGTCGGGACGGGTCGCGGAGGAGACGCCGTCGCAGACGATCGCGACCAGCGCGGGGGAGCCGTCGGGCAGAGCGCTCGTGCAGACGGCGAACGCGTCCTCGTTGCGGTGGTGGCGCAGGCCCCGGTCGCTGACGGCGGCGATCGGGCCGGACTCCTGCTCCATGTGGTCGCGTTCGCGCGGCTGGGCGTGCCCGCAGACCTCGCAGTAGCCGTCGTGGTCGACCCGGCCGGTCCGGCAGGCGACGCACACCTTGGGTTCCTCGGCCGGTGCGGCGAGTTCGGCGGCCACGCGCGGGTCGGGCGCCTGGAGGGCGTACTCCTCGGGCTCCGGCGGCCGGTCGAAGCGCACGCCGGTGGCGGGGACGGCCGCCGGACGGGCCGAGGGCGCCGGGGCGGGCGGCGGCACCACGGGACCTGAAGGGGCCACGGAGGCCTGCGGAACCACGGGGGCCGAAGGGGCCACGGAGGCCTGCGGAACCGCGGGAGCGGGCGGGACCGCGGGGGGTTGCGGGGCTACAGGGGCCTGCGGGACCACGGGAGCCGAAGGGGCCGTGGAGGCCTGCGGAACCGCGGGGGCCGAAGGGGCCCCGGCGGCCTCGGGAGCCGGTGGCGTCCGTGGCGTCGGCGCGGCTGCCTGGTGCGGTGCCGGGCTGTTCATGGTGAGCGTCGGATGGTCGTCCGGCTGCGGCGGCACGGCGGACAGGTCGTATCCGCACGCACCGCAGAAACGGTCGCCCGCCTCGAGCGGCTCCTCGCAGCTCGGGCATCGCGCCAGGGCGGCCTGCTGGGACATCTGGGACATCACCTACACCCACGTCCGGGGGCGGTAACGGTTGGCACGTTCCACCAGGTCGATCCTCTCCTCGCCGCCGGTCGCCAGCCGGGCCAGCGTGCGGTACGAGCGCTCCAGGCCGAACCTGAGGCCCCGTTCGTCCAGGCCGCTGCCGAGCAGCGCCCGCTCCCCGGAGGCGGTGGGGGCGGAAGCCCGGCCTCCGGAGAGTATCCAGTCCAGCGCGCAGCCGAGCACTTCCGTGGACAACTGCTCGCGCCGCGTCGGATCCAGACCGTACGCGTCCAGCGCCTCTACCTGCGCCGCGGCGGCGCTGAGATCCTCCGGGAACGACACGTCCGCGGAGGTCGCCGTCCGCTGCCGCAGCCGCGCGCGCACCGCCGCCACCCGGCCGGCCGTGTAGTGGATGGACGACTCCGGCACCGACTCCAGCGTCCGTACGGCCGCACGGCGGTCCCCGGTCGCGAGCTGGACACGGGCCAGGCCGAACGCGGCGCTCACATAGCTCGGGTCGGTCGACCACACCAGGCGGTAGTACTCGGCCGCGTTGTCCAGCTGCCCGAGCACCTCGGCGCACAGGCCGAGCGCCAGCTTGGGCGCGTTCTCGCCCGGGAAGGCGTCGTAGACCGCGTCGAAGGAGAGCGCCGCGCCCTCGTGGTCGCCGGTCACCAGCGCGGCCACGCCCCGGTACCAGACCACCCGCCAGTCGTCCGGGCGCTCCTCCTCCAGCGCGCCCAGGGAACTCAGCGCGGCCGCCGGGTCGCCGTGCTCCAGCCGGGCCCGGACCTGCCGCAGCCGGGTCTCGACGGACGGGGCGGGCACGGCCGACAGCGCGCTGATCAGCTCGGCCGGTGCCGAGGTCATCAGGCCCGCCAGGAAACCGGCGTTGGGGTCGGTCGGGTCGACGTGCGGCACCGGGAGGGCGAGCGCGGCGGCCGGGGTGGCGATCTGCCGGACGAGTCCGGCCACGGGAACCGGGCCGGCCCCGGCCCG